>JBKBXU010000031.1:0-22257 GCA_046313675.1 Cytophagaceae bacterium | reverse complement strand
CGATTACAAAGGGGGTCAGCATCAGCCTCCTTGTATAAAGCTCACCTGGGGAACCATGGACTTCAAGTGCAAGCTCAAGTCTATGAACATAAATTACACCCTGTTTAAGCCGGATGGGAGCCCGCTTAGAGCAAAAATCAATTTGTCCTTCGTCGGGACTATGGACAAAGAATCGGAAGAAAAACTAAAATCTACAAGTTCTCCCGACTTGTCTCACATTCGAACTGTTTATGAAGGAGACACCCTTCCTCTGATGTGCCAGAAAATCTATGGCGACAGCTCCATGTACCTTAAGGTAGCACAGGTAAATAATTTGGTAAACTTTAGAAACCTGGAACCGGGAACTGAAATTCTTTTTCCTCCTATCCGATAAATAGCTATGGCAACATCTGTAACAAGTGCTAAAACCGGGTTAATAACCTATACCGTTACGGTTGAAGGAAAACAATTGCCAGGGAGTTACAAAATTCTCTCGATTCGTGTTTCCAAAGCCATAAATAAAATACCTTTTGCAAGAATTTCTTTTATTGATGGAAACTCTGCATCTCCCGATAGTTTCAAAGTCGGCAATTCAACCGACATCGAACCCGGAAAGAAAATCGAAATCAAAGCCGGTTACAATTCTAAAGAGGAAACTATTTTTAAAGGGATCATCACAAAAAACAACCTTAGGATAAATTCTCAGGGTGAATCAAGCATAAGCGTAGAAGCCAAGGACGAAGCGGTAAAGATGACTATGGGTCGCAAGAACAATGTCTATGTAGACAAAAAAGACAGCGACGTAATGAAAGAAATCATCAGCAACCACGTACTTCAGAAAGATATTAAGGAGACAAGTACGGCACACAATGAACTTGTTCAATATTACTGTAATGATTGGGACTTTATACTCATGCGGTCCGAAGTTAACGGAATGATTGTAATTGCCGACGATGGGAAAATCACCATTTCTGAGCCGGATCCTTCTCAGTCGGCCATCTTATCAGTTGGATATGGAACCGGCCTGTTCAGCTTCAATGCCGACATAGATGTGAGGACACAGTTATCTAAAGTGGAAGCCACCGCATGGGATAGAAATGAACAAGCAACGGTAAAGTCCACAGCAAGCAGTGCCAAAGAAACTTCAACGGGGGCACCCACCACAAAAAAACTTGATGATGTAATAAATTCAAAGGACTTCAGCCTGCAAAGCAATGCACATCTCTCCAAGAATGTCCTGGACGACTGGGCAAAAGGCAAATTAATAAAATCTTATTTGTCCAAAGTCCAGGGGAAAGCAAAATTTTACGGCAATAGTAAAGCCAAACCCGGCACTACCATCGAATTCTCCGGACTTAGCAAGCAGTTCAATGGAAATGCTTACATAGGAGCAGTAGAGCATATCATTGAAGATGGGGGATGGTACACAGAAGTTCAGCTAGGACTAAATTTTGACTGGGTTTCGGAAGAGATCGAAAACATTGATGCACCTCCGGCTTCAGGGCTACTACCTCCTATAAAAGGATTAACCACTGCCATTGTAAAACAAATACATGAAGATAAGGAAGGACAATACAGAGTAGCCATAACCATTCCCTCTCTTGAAAAAGATAACCAACCTTTGTGGGCAAGGCTAACAAACATGTACGCAAGCAATGATTATGGCGTATTTTTCTACCCTGAAATTGGGGATGAGGTGATCGTAGGTTTTGTTAATGAAGACCCTACCGATCCCATTATTCTGGGAAGTGTACACAGCAAGAAAAATCCCCCTCCATATGTCCCTGATGAGGAAAATCCCATTAAAGGATTTGTTACTAAAAGCAAGCTGAAAATAACCTTCGATGACAAGGATAAAATCCTTACCATCGAAACACCGGGGGAAAACACCTTCATACTGGACGATAAAGATGGCAGCATTACCTTGGAGGACAAAAATAAAAACAAGGTGTACATGTCATCTTCCGGAATAGAATTAAGCAGCGATAAAGATATTTCACTGGAGGCAAAAGGGAAAATCACCCTTAAAGCTACGTCAAATATTGAGCTGGAAGCAACAGGAGATTTAAAACAGGAAGGAATGCAGGTAGCAATAAAAGGTAAAGCAAAATTCGCTGCTGAAGGCGCTATGGCCGAATTGAAAGGCTCCGGCCAAACAACCATAAAAGGTGGAATAGTAATGATAAATTAATTTAAATACGAATAAGCTTAATTACGATTTTGGAAGTGTTGAGTGTAAAAATCAGGATTCGATTTCAATAAATTAAAAATTCAAAATTAAGAATTAAAAATTAAGAATTAAAAATTAGAATTATGTCAATGGCAGCCAGAATCACGGACATGCATACCTGTCCGATGCAAACACCAGGAACCCCTCCTATTCCACATGTGGGTGGGCCTGTTACCGGCCCCGGGTGTCCCACAGTTTTAATTGGGGGAATGCCTGCCGCAAGAGTTGGCGATATGGCAGTCTGTGGAGGGCCTCCAGATTCTATAGTAAAGGGCTCTGGAACGGTCATGATTGGCGGTATGCCGGCAGCAAGGATGGGAGATACAACCGCCCATGGGGGATCTATAGTTCTTGGTTGTCCAACAGTAATGATAGGAGGATAAAATGAAGCATAATAAAACTTTTTTAGGTATTGGATGGAAGTTCCCACCAACCTTCGAAAAAGAATCCGGAAGTGTGATGCTGGTATCAGAAGAAGATGATATACGGGAAAGCCTGCATATTTTACTGTCTACCAAACCTGGAGAAAGAGTCATGCTGCCGGAATTTGGCTGCAACATACAGTCCATGATTTTCGAAAATCTAAACAATACCCTTAAAAACGAAATGAGGGGAAGAATTGAACATGCAGTCTTATACTTTGAGCCCAGAATTATACTTGAAGAAATCAGTGTTGAAGAAAGCCCGGAAAACCCGGAAATAATCAATATTAAACTGGATTATACCATTAGAAAAACCAATAAACGGACAAATATGGTGTATCCATTCTACTTAATAGAGGGAACAAATGTCAGGTATAAACCTGCCTGATTTTTTATTTGACACAAATGGAGGAAACAGAATTTTCTAAAATAACTACCGGAACAGCTCAAAACAGCAGGTTCATCGATGCACTTGATTTCAACTATGTTAAAGTTGACGAAAGGTCATTCGAAGATATGCTGGTGTTTTCCTATGGGCTTTCAAAACTTATACATTATTACAACCTGGACAACAGGGTCGATGGGGACTGGTCACATTTTCTTAACGATGAGACCATTATACTGTCCACCATTATTCACTCTGAACCGGTAAAAACGGAGATATCCTTTAAAAAAAGCATTTTTAAAACTCAAACATTCAACCAGCCGGGAAAAAAACTTCACTACCTGAAAAAATGCTTTCAGGAAATCCATGGCATCGCCTTGAAATTTGAATCCTGGTTTGCAAAATTGAAGTCTGTTGAGGATTATACCCACATGCAGGTAAGCATCCGAAATGAAATTTATAATGCCATTACCTCAAAACTGAGTCCTGCTTTAATAAAGCTCAAAGCATACGATGTAAATGCGAAAGAACACCTGGGCGAATCTCCAGCTTTGGATTATTCTCAATTTGGAGAAATATGGGGATTGGATAAGCCTTCAGAAAACATTGAACTATTTTCTCAGGACTCATTAAAGAAAAAGATCGATCTCCTGGCAGATAAACTACAACAGATCTTTCAGGAATTTTACGAGACACTTCTTTACCTGAAAAAGAAATCCCCTGACTACCTGGCACAATCCATGCAGTCGGACTTCCATTATCCTGAAGTAGCCTTGTATCTTTCATTCCTGAAGTTGTATAAACATAATCAGGATCAAATCAACAAGCTAAGTCAAAGACATCTGGAGTTTTATTTTTCTTCTATACTCAAGCAAAAGAAAAAAGAGCCCAAAAAAGACCGTGTGTTTTTAAAATTCAATCTGAACGAGACCTCCAGTTTCGCACACATTAAAGACGGCGAGCGCTTTCTTGCCGGCGAAGATGAGGATGGCAACAACATCTTATATCTTTCCGATTATGATGTGCAGGTAAATAAGGTGCAGATCAAATCATTAAAAACGCTTTACCTGGCGCATAAAAGCTTCAATATCAAAGGGACTGAGAAAAAAATCGTCTCCAACGTATTTGCAGCCAATGTACCGGTTAAGCCCCCTGCTAAATTAGCAGCAGCAAAAACAAAAAAAACCTATGCCCCCTTCGGAGAAGCACAGGAAGGCCGCGGTGTTAATGACAAAACCATGTCTGAAGCAGACCTTGGCTTTGCCGTTTCGTCTCCCGGATTGATGTTGAATGAAGGAAAAAGGGAAATCACCGTAAAATTTAATTTCTCTCAAGATTCCTTCAGCCATCTGGATCAACATCTGGAAGACATGCAAACCATTACAGGGGAAAGTAGAGAAGAAATTTTTATAAAATTGTTCCTTGATGCTTTCAAGATTCACATCACTACCGAAATCGGATGGCTGGAGATCAAACGATACATTGTCACTCAGGAAACCAAGGAAAGCCTGCTTATCATAAAATTTGACCTGGAAGGCTCTGAACCTGCTATAACTGCCTACAATAAAGGTGTTCACAAAGGAAACTATAATTCTGAGTATCCAATACTGAAATTTATCCTTAACAACGACTCATTCCTTTACTCCTATTCTTTTCTTCAGTACCTCAATATGGAGCAGGTGATCATTGAAGCGAATGTTACAGGAGTTAAAAACCTGCAGTTGTTCAGCAACATAGGGCAGCTAAGTCCGGACTCTCCTTTCTACCCATTCGGGCCAATGCCGGTGCCCGGATCTTACTTCATCATCGGAAGCAGTGAGGTTTTCAATAAATCCCTGGACAAACTAAAAGTAAACATTGAATGGTTTGACCTTCCAAAACATAAAAGTGGATTTTTCGGACATTACGAAGAATATAAGCTCGATATAGACAATACGAAGTTTGAGGCAAAACTATCCATTTTGGATGGTGGCAGATGGGTGCCTGAAAATAAAAACGAACAGCAGGCCCTGAAGCTATTCCGTACAGAAGATGGAGGAAAGAAGGCCGATCCTAAGCCAAAATCGACCCTTATCAGTGAGCTTGAACTGGCAAATATAAACATTACCCCAATCAAGCAGCCAGCAGATTACAAAGGATTAAATAAAAACCTTTTCTACTCAACCACTTCTAAAAGAGGATTCATAAAGCTGGAATTATTAAAACCGGATTTTGGATTTGCACACAGCATTTACCCATCAATCCTGTCTAATATTACCATTGAAAATTCCAAATCAAGTATTTTCAAAAACAACAAACCCAAGCCTTTGCCAAAGGCTCCATATACCCCTTTGATCCAATCCCTATCCCTGGATTATGCTTCTACCTCCGTTATTAATTTATCGGACAGAAGTGGAGGAAGCGTTGATTCTGCAAAGGGGCAGGTTTACCACATACATCCATTTGGGGAAAACATAGTTTACCCTGACAATACCAAAATAATCACCAAGTTGCTCCCTGATCATCATTATCAGGGGTGTTTAATGTTTGGTTTTACCAATCTGAATGCGCCTCAACCAGTAACTATCCTGGTGGAAATGGTCGATGAATTTACAGTTTCATCAGAAGATGATCCTCCTGTCATAGAATGGAAATACCTTAAAAATGATGAATGGTATACCTTAAAACCTACCAGGGTTTTACGTGATGACACCAACGGCTTCCTGAAAACCGGAATCATAGTAATTGAATTACCTCCGGATATTGAAAAAAACAACACCATCCTGGAGGGAGATAAATACTGGCTACGTGCTGCCGTAATAAAAAACATCGAAGTTGCATCACGTTTTGCAAATGTATATACCCTGGTGTTATCAGCGACTCTATCGGATGAAGTCAACCTGTATGGCAATCACCTCAACAAACCACTACCTGCATTTACCATCACACGGTCCATGCAGAACATCGAGGGTATTCAATCCATAGTACAACCTTTGGATTCTTTTTCTGGAATACCTGTAGAAAATGACAGGGAATTTTATACCCGTGTGGGTGAACGGTTGAGGCATAAGGAAAGAGCTATAATGCCTTGGGATTTTGAAAGGGTAATACTTGATAAATTTTCGGAAATATACAAAGCGACCTGTCTGCCAAACATGACAAGCAAAAAGCTGGAAGCTCCGGGTAGCGTGCTTATTGTGGTAACACCGCACAGGCACAATGCCGTTAATCCCAATGAACCATTGGCGAGCAGCGAACTTCTTTATAAAGTAAAATCACATCTTTCGGGTTTGGCATCTCCTTTTGCAAGACTGGAAGTGAGAAACCCTACCTATGAAAGAATCAAAATCATTTGTGCTGTGAAGTTCACGGACGGGTACAATTACGGATTCTTTATACAAAAACTTAACGAACAGATAAACGAATACCTGTCAGGACGAATAGCCTCCAGTTTCAATGGTTTCGACCTTGGAGGAATCGTAAACAGCTCCGACATATTAACCTACATGCGTACGCTGCCTTATGTGGATTTTATTACAAAATTCTCCATGATTCAGACGGCAAAAGATTTTAATGGTCAATACGTGCTGCTGGATACGGCAAGGGATGGAGAAGAAAAAGCGTCGCTTAAGGCCACCAAACCATGGTCGGTTTTGGTGCCTGCAGAAGAGCATCAGATCACCGTGCTTGTCGACAAATTGGAGCAGCACTCCCTACAGGCAGGTATTGATTATCTTGAATTAGGTAATGACTTTATTATTGATAACTAGTAAAAGAATATAAAACTTACGGATAATGCCAATTCAAAACAGAAGTACATTAAAAGGATTTTTCAGAAAAGGCCAGATGCCTTCTGAAGGGCATTTTAATGACCTTATTGACTCTATGATCAATAAGGTGGATGACGGTATGTCAAAAAATATTGATGACGGCCTGATGCTTTCTCCGATCGGAGCTTCTAAGAAACTTATGAGTTTCTATAAAAGCATTGAGGAAAAAAATCCTGCCTGGAGCATTGAAATCAATAATTCTGATGCTACACTTAACATTAATAACCAGGTGGGAGATCCCATCATATCACTGAAACCTGAAGGGAAAGTCGGTATTAACAAAAACAATCCGCAACAAGCCCTGGATGTAAATGGTGTGGTGGCTATGAAAGGAAGGCAAGGGACTTTGCATAGCGGGAAAATACCTGCGGACGGCAAATGGCATACGGTTTTAAAAGAGCTTAACGGATGTCATGCTTTTGAAGTCATAGCAGGTGTAGGAAAGAAAAAAACAGGAAAGTATGCCCTTTTGCATGCATTTGCAATGAGTACCTACGGAAAATCCCGAAGCAAAATCGACACCCGTCAAGCAATGTACGGTGCAAGAAGCAACCAGATTCAACTAAGGTGGGTGGGAACAACCTACAACTTTGGATTGGAAATGCGTACCAAAGCAAATTATGATGGCGATTTTGTGATCCGCTATAATATTTCAGAACTTTGGTTCGACCACTTTATGGATGAAAGTTTGGATTTAAAAGAGTAAACCTATGAGCGACATCAATTTTAAAATAAGTGTTAAGGAAGCCAACATTATTTTTAAAGCACTGGGAAACCTACCCTTCTCAGAAGTTTATGAACTTATTGGTAAATTAAACGATCAGGCAAATGCCCAGCTAACAAATGGAAGCCATGAACTTAATGGAAGAAGCGGAAAAGAAAGCCTTGGCTTAAGTTCATCTCCTACTAATGAAAAATAAATGGAAAAACCATTATATATAAATCGCGATAAACAGGAAGAACCAAGTCTTGATTATGACTTCCTAAGGGCGGAAGGAATTAAAAATATCCAGGAATTGAGCGGTGCCTTCTGGACCGATTACAACGAACACGATCCGGGAGTAACCATACTCGAACAGGTATGCTACGCCCTGACCGATTTGGCGTATAGGACAAATTTCGACATTCAGGACCACTTGTTTAACGACAAAAAAACCGAACAGTCTTTTTTTAAAGCCAATCAGATATTACCCTGTAATCCGGTAACCATCGATGATTACAGGAAAAAAATCTTTGACTCTGTATTTGAGATAAAAAACGTATGGCTCTCCCCTATTGCAGGTTCAGAAAATACACTTAACGGCTTATACAAAATACTCTTGTACCTCAATGAGGACATTAAAGACGAAAAGGTAAAGAAGAACATTGTTGATAAAATCAGGGATGTATACTGCGAAAACCGCAACATTGGTGAAGATGTAGAACTTATAAAACTTCTGGATCCGCTGCCTTTTACCATTCATGCAAACATTGAAACAGACGGAACAGACGAACTTGAGAATATCCTTGCCAATATATATTTCCTTGTTGATAATTTCATCAGCCCTGCAATTCGCTTCTACTCATTAGAAGAACTAATTGAAGAAGGTTATGAACTGAACGAAATATTCAATGGTCCCCTTCTGAAACATGGATTTATAAAAACTTCAGAACTTACCCCAAAACCTGACAAAATCCTGGTTTCTGAAATCATCAAAATTATAATGCAGGTCAAAGGGGTGGTCAGTGTAAAAAACCTTTACATTAAAATCGGCGATGAAACCTTCACCAATCAGGTAAATATTGATGAAAAACATATTCCACGTCTTGAAATAAACATTAAAGAAGATTCAAAAAAGTCTCCGGTTTCATTTTTTAAAGGCTCTCTTACCTATGCCAATGTTGACTATGACCTGGTTAAGAGGAAGCTTAATGAAATACAGTCGGTCAACACCAGGGTATACCGCCTAAGTGAAGAAACGATAGAAATCCCTAAAGGGCGGGAGCTTAAAATTGAAGAATATTATTCTTTCCAGAATCAGTTCCCGCTCAACTACGGTATCAGCAGCTATGGTGTCCCACAATCAGGAAACAAAACCCGCCTGGCGCAGGCAAAGCAGCTGAAAGGCTACCTTATGATTTTTGAACAGTTGATGGTAAACTACCTGTCTCAACTATCAAATGCCAAAAACCTTTTCTCCATCAAAGGGGAAGATAACCAAACTTATTTCTATCAAACGCTGGAAAAAGTACCGGACGCAGGAGAACTGTTCAAAAACACGCCTGATTTGCAAGTAAATGACCCACTAATCAAGGAGATGAAACTCCCCCTAGACTATAAAAAGGGGCTGGATAAACTGGTAAAACTTAACGATAATTACCTGGACAGACGAAATCGTTTTCTGGATTACCTCCTGGCATTGCATGGTGAATCCTACAAACAATACACCTTCTCCCAGTTCAACTATTATTTCAGCGATGAAGAATTTGAGCTTCATCATATTGAAACGAAGAAGAGACTTTTGGAGCATTTGCCTGAAATAAACAGCAACAGGGCAAAAGGATTTAACTACCGTAAAAGCACTTTAAATTCCAATAATCAGGCAGGGATGGAGTCCAAAATAAGCGTTCTGCTTGGTTTGGGCATAGGCTTAAAAAAGGAAGATACAGGTGAAAACCAGGAAAGTCTTTATACGGAAGAATCTTTAACGGAACATTACAGGAAACACAATATTACCCTGCTTCCGGAAGAAGCCCCTAAATCTAAGAAACGACTTTGGGATCTTGAAAGCCGAATTGAGAACACAAAGCTTAGCCCGGCAATTATCGAAGAACATTTTGACCTTATTGATGATGAAGAGCTCGAAGAGGTAAGCTATGATGAAAATAGGAAAAAAGAACTTCTTCAGAAAACGCTGCCATTTCTGAGTAAAACTTTGATGGCCGGTTTTTTAAGGGAAGGAATAGACCTTTATAAATACAAAGTAGGAACACTTCCTGATACAGATTCCCCGCATTTTGTGGTATTTAAAAATGAGCAGGAAAATACATGGCTGCTTACCGGAACCTACGACAATAAAAACGATGCCTCCATTGCAACAATGGAATTAATTCATTACCTCAAACATCTTAATATTAAGAGTGAAGGTATGCAGCTTCTTGAGCATATCCTGTTGAGGCCTGATGTTAAAGACAAAAAATTTGGATTCTATATGCTGGACGAAACGGGCAAGCCCTTTCTTAAAAGCACCAGCCTGTACAATTTCAGCGATCGCTTAAAAACTGTTGAACGATTGAAGGAGTTCGTCACTGCATACAACAACTATTCTGTTGAATCCACACCGGAAAAGGACTTTCAGGTTCAATTCTCCACACCGGATGGATCAATAAAACTCATAAGCATCGAAGCTCGTGAATCTGTAGAAGAAACGCATGATCGAATGGAGGGCCTTTTCCGCTTCATGTCGGACAGTGAGAACATAGTGCCCTATACTGAAAAAATAGCATACTATATTCAAGGAGCTCAAGACATGCCTCACCTTCCGGAGGACTTTTATTCTTGCAGAATCAGTATCATGCTCCCTGACTGGACTACCCGTCTGAATGATAAAGAATTCAGGTCTATCGTAGAAAACACGCTTATAGAGCATCGTCCATCCAATATATCATCAAGATGCTTCTGGCTTTCACCCCAGGAGATGGAAGAGTTTGAAAACTACTATTACGGCTGGATGAGTGAATGTGCAAAGTCAGAAGATGCTGAACTTTTAGAAAAATTAAAAAATGATTTACTACGATTCCTTATAAGAATGTATAATCAAAACAGGTAATGAAAAAACCTGCACATGTTATTGGCAAACTCGTTTATGACATGGATACTTCTCTTCCTGAAGAGGAGTCAAAAGAGTTTTTTGCAGAGTATAATTACCTCTTAAAAGAACAGCTTCCTAAAATCCTGGAGGACGTATTAAATGAATTTTCAGTTAAAAATTCATTTATACGAATTGATAAATTAGAAATTGACCTGGGGAAATTTAACAGGGGCCACCTTGAAGAAGATGTCCCCTATGCATTTCGGGAGGCCTTAAGGAGAACCCTTGAAAAACTTATACAAGATCAACAGCTCCTACCCGATCAGAATGTACTGATTGTTGATGAAAAACAGGAAGCGCTAAATACCTTTATATACTATTTAAAATATGGCGCCCTTCCCTGGTTTGCCAAAGCCGGAGAAATAAATTTTTCTTTCGAGCAGGTCAAAAAAATCCTGAACGAACTGGAGCAAAACCAAAAAGTTGTTTTAAGAAAAGAATTCTCTGCTTCACCCGAAATCCGGAAGCGGTTTATTCTGCAATTCAAACAGGAAGACCTGCCTCAATATGTTAAAAACCTGTTCCCCGAACAGACGGAAGCCATTAAGGAAGTCCCAATTATAGAAAAGGTCATTGCTTTATCCGGACTGCGTTTACCCGAAAAAGTTATTAGGCAGCTTATATGGGAAGCTATATTGGAAAACCCTGAACATTCGGAAGTTTTTTGGGATCTGATCATACCCAAAATAGCAAGGGAGGGTTTCTTAAGCCCAAAACAAACTTTCATAGAATTAAGCATATCCTCACTTGAAGTCAAGGGGGCTACACAACGAATCTTTAATGACCTGGAAAAAGCAGCCCTGAAAAAAGAAGATCCGAAAATCTTTTATAGGGAAATTATAGAAAACCTACTTTCTAAAGAGCGTTTTGAAGAAATAGAAAAAATAGTAGAAAAAAGATCTCCCGATGGTAAGTTGCTGGTAAAGCTGGCAAAAGACCTTGTTGCTACGCTTCAGCAGTTTGCCATTGATGAATCCCCGAAAAAACAATTTATATATAAGGAACTCTTTATAAAAGAAGCCCTGACTGATATTGCTTTGCCCTCTGAAGAAAAGGTGCTTCAGCTCATTAAACAGCTAACTGAAAAAACGGAAACAAGCATAAAAGAGGCCACCAAAGCTTTTCAGGCTAGTACCAGTGGCAAGAGAATCATTAAAATAAAAGAACAAGAACTTGAAAAGTTAATTGTCAAACTATCGGAAAAAGCCGGAGAGCAACCAATTGATGAAAGAGAAAATAAGGGTCAGCTAAAAACCCCCACCCTGATTGACCTTCCTTTCCAACACGAGGTACTGACGATTGTAGAGCAAGCTTTTGCGTCTGAAGGGAAGGGGCTGGCACAGAGAGAAAAAATGGCCATAGGGATATTGATACACTACCTGAATTTTGCCCATGTACCTGCGATAATATTCTCCTCCAGTGGTATCAACGACCTTCATGAGTTTGAAGAAATAATTTCCCGTCTGATTATTAAAAATCGTGATTTTGTACACCGACTCGTACAAAGATCAAATACTTCCAAAGACCCCATCGTGCCGATGTTGCTGAAAACAGATTTTTCAGCAAATTTCCATGCCAAGATATTCGATGCCCTACCTGCGGAGTTCAGGCAGGAAGCTGTAATTGTGAAATCCTTCCTGAATACCATTATTACGGAACAGGCTTTACCCTGGTACTATCTCAACTCAGAAGGAATGGAGCCTCTTATGAAAGCCGTGAGCCAATTCATCCAAAAATCTCCGGATACCATTCAAGAAATATTGCCCGTACTATCCAAAGAACCTATAACACTTTTGGAAAAATACCTTCGTCCGGAAGCTGTTAAACTTATCCGGCAAAGGGTAGAAGAAAAACAAAAAGCAGAAGAGCAAAAAGGGAAAGCAGAAGAAATCAGCTCAGGGAAGAAAACTGATGAGGAAAAAAAGCAGAAAACTACTACAAACGAGGAGAAAAAAGCAAAGCACGTAGAAAAAGGGAAACGGGAGTTGGACGATACCCCCACCTTGGAGGATAAAAAGCTTTTATTTATTATTACACATTTTGTCAAGCATAAGGAATTACCCACGGGAATACATACCCCTATTGAGGACGTTATAAAAACTGCATTGAGCAAAGCAGCTAAGGTTGCCGCTATAATGTTTGCGGGATTTACACCTGAAGAGATGGATGTCCTGAAAAAAGAAGTTTCCAAAGCCACCATGGACAACATTCAGAAAGCAATAGAGAATAATTTGAAAACAATGGAGGAACAAAAACACAAAACTTTTAAGAATGAACTTGACAAAGGGGAGCCGGTATATATTAATAATTCAGGTATGGCCTTGCTGCACCCCTTTCTCCAAAGATATTTCACTCATCTGGAACTCATGGAAAAGAGGAAGTTTGTTGATGAAGAAGCTCAAATACGGGCAGCCTATCTACTCCATTACATAGTCTTTAAAGAAGAAAATCCGGCAGAACATGACATGCTCCTGAATAAAGTTTTCTGCGGCATTGAGCTAAAAACACCTCTGGACAGGGACATTACCCTAACAGACAAAGAAAAGGAATTGAGCGAAAGCCTGTTGGGTGGAGTGATTCAGAACTGGGGAGTGCTGAAAAAAACCTCCCCGGACAATTTCCGTGTTTCCTTTTTGCAAAGAGAAGGTAAGCTCTTCAATACCGGAAATGCGTACCATCTCAAAATCGAACGGAGAGGATACGATGTACTTATAGACCGATTGCCCTGGGGATTAGGCATGGTCAAACTTCCCTGGATGGAGAAATTTATCCAGATTGATTGGAGCTGATGGCATTTATTTTTCAACCCTTAAAACTTAACACTTAAAATTTAACACTGGTCAATAGTCCATAGTCGATGGTCCACTTAAAATTTAACTCAACATTTAACACTTAACCTTAAACCTTAACACTTAACATTTTTCTCTGCTCAAAACTTATTACTTACGCCTTATGCCTTACGCCTCAAATTCCTACACTAAAAACTCCACAATTACTTCATTAATAACATGTAAATTCATATTTTAGCACAAACTTTTTCCCATCAAAACTTTCACCACATGGAGCTTGAAACCAGGCAAGCAGTCAAAACCGGCGAACAAACGTTTTCTAATCCAACTCCTGTTACAGAAGAAGGACTCAAAGCTGTAACAGATAACCTTACGGCCTTGGGAGAAGGCATTAACTGGCTGAGCCAGATAATCCGTTTCCGATGTGATAAAACCAAAGAAAACAGAGGTAACATCTTTGAAAAAATTGCGGATATTCCGGAGCTTTCCATGAAAACTTCTCTTGGGAAACTGGCTCTTGCGTATCAGTTATCCAATGCTGAAAAACTCCTCTTGCTCCTTACCTATACAGCACAGTTCAAGCCCGGCATATTGGATGTATTCCTTCTGCCTAACAAGGAAACAAGAATGCGCACCAGGGAATATGGAGGAGTAGTAGATAATACCGATGGGAAATTTGTCCCTACGCTCCAAACCCTCATTTTTTTACTTGCCGGACAGAATGATACAAAAGCGGGTATTTATTTCCAACAAATAATGGGCAGCATCCTTTTTAAGGAGCAAATCATTAAAAGAAAATCAATAAAACCAGGTTTTGACCACCCATTGCACCAGGTCATTGAATTAGACCTGGCTTATTACAATTACCTGAATACAGGGAAGAAACCACATTTTGAGGAATCAGAAGATTTCCCTGCTACCCTATTGACCACAAGTAAAACGCTGGAAGACCTTATCCTTAAACCTGCTACCATGGAGCAGCTTCAAGGGCCTATGAATTTTGTAAAATACTATGATACACTTTTTGGAGACGAAGAAAACAAACGAATCCTCCGTCCCGGTTATGTGGTAATGCTTTACGGCCCTCCCGGAACAGGTAAGACCATGACCGTGTCAGTCATCGGAAAATTTCTAAACGTAGAAGTATATGCCGTTAACCTGGCCAGAGTAGTAAGTAAGTACATCGGAGAAACCGAGAAAAACTTAGAGAAAATATTTAACAAACTCGAAGGCAAAAAATGCATCCTGTTCTTTGACGAAGCCGATGCCCTTTTTGGCAAAAGAACCGAAGTGCAAGATGCCAAAGATCGGTATGCCAATCAGGAAGTAGCTTACCTGTTACAAAAGATCGAGCAATTCCAGGGACTTGTCATACTGGCGAGCAACTTTAAACAGAACCTTGACGATGCTTTCAAAAGGAGGATTCTTACCTCAATCTTCATACCACCGCCTGACAAAGAGTTAAGAGAAATATTATGGAATAAAGCTGTTCCCCCTGCCTTCTCTTATGAGCCGGAAGACTTGCCTGTAAAGCTTGCGGAAAAACATTCTTTGACCGGAGCCAACATTGCCAATGTGATAAAGCTATCCTGCATTGAGGCTATAAGCAGACAAAGCTATACCCTGACCAAAGGTATTCTGGAGCCATTTATACAACAAGAACTTTTAAAAGAAGGCAAGCATAAATAGTTTGATGAAAGATTTTTTAATTGAGCGGCCCAAGTCAAGAGAAGAAGACTACAGCGATTTTTTCGGAGAGGTAGACCTTGACCCCTATGCGATGACAACAGATCCCATCAATGAGGATCTGGAATCCGCAGAATATGCTGTGTCCGTTGAGGCTTTTTTAGAAAATCCTTCCAATTTTGAAGTTATTACCGATGCAGAAGGGCTGGAGGAGGAATTTTCTTCTTCAGTTGGCCCTGAGGCTACTCAAGCAAGCCCGGCTCAGGAGCCAGACAAAAAAACAAAACCAGCAGGGAAGAAAAATACGCCATCGCTGGAGGACCTGGAGAAAGAATATGCCAAAGAGCTGGAAAAAAGGGCTAGAAAGGAATTTTATGAATTCCGAAAAATGATGCAGCGGCTAAAAGTTCCAAAGTTTCAAAGCAGGGAAATCAATGTACTTCTAAACCACATAGAAAAAACCCGAAAGAAGAAAGGCTTTGAATATGGAACCGCTGAATTTGTAGCTCTGGTTAAGGGGCATTTCCCAAAGGCCAGTCTGGCAGTTATAATCCAAAAAGAACGACTCGAACCTAAGGCTTCGTCAATACAAGAGGAAATTATTTCGGAACCGGAAGTTCCCACAAATGAGACGCCCGGTACAGATCAGGAAGGAGCAACTGCAAGCCCAGAAAATATAACCGGGGAAGAAACAACAGATTCTCAAACTCCGGAAACAGAGCCAGCCCCTTCCCCTGCCAAAACAAAGGCAGAAGCAGAAGCAACAAAAGAAAAGTCATCCACAGAAGAAGGAGGTTTGCAAGCTGAAGGAGAACAGGGAGAGACAGGTGGAGAGGCAAATGGAGGAGCTAAAGCAAAGGCCTTAACGGATAAATCAAGCAGCGATGCTTATGCACAATCGCTGGGACAACTGCCACCGACACAATTCGTGGAAGAGGCTTTCAACATAAATGAAGCAGCTCAGGAAATTAACCAGAAAGAAACAGATGGCCTCAAGGATAGCCTTCCCGAAATAGAACAACCTACGGGACTACCGGTAAAAGAACAGCCTGAAGAAAATGTCGGCAAAGAAGCTTATACACCGGAAGGGGAAGTTCCAGAAAATAAACCTGAAGGGGCAAGCGAGGTAGCAAAAGCACCGGAAGAACATGAGATCGGTTCAGAGAAACCGGCACTTCCCCCTACACCAACACCTAAGCCATCCACAGAAGGAGAGGAAACAGAAGATTCCGGGGAAGCCTTAAAGGTCAAGCAAACCATACAACAACTGCCCTCCACGGATCCAAACCTAAATACCGAGTTTGGAGAAAAACCAGAGTTAAGCCTGGAAGGACAGGCAGACCCTGCACAAAATGAGCATTTCAAGGAAGAGTCGGATCAGGAAACTTTAGAGGAAAAAGCAAAAGCAGACGCAGAACTAAGCAAAGAGTTCGGGGAAAACGAGGTATATCCTGAAATAGAAACCGAGATGCTAAAGGTAGATATGGAATTATCAGAGCCTGAAATTCCAGGGGAAGTTGAATTGGAAGAACTTGGCGATATTTCGGGTGATGTACGAGAGGCATTTGATGAGCAAGCTCTTCAGACTTTGGAAGCAGACCGGCAGGTGGAAATTGAGAAGGCTATGGAAGCAAAAGCTGACATGGAAGCTTCCATGGAAGAAGAAAGAGCCCTGACGGATGAACGTATAGCAGAAGAGACAGAGGCCGCCAGAGAAAAGCAAGAAGAGGAGCAAGCAAAAGCAAGAAGCGAGGTAGACAAAAACAGGCAGGAGTGGCAAGCAGAGAATGAGGCAGTGATGGAAGAGTACCGTACAGATTCTGAAAAAGAGCGGGAAAGGGTACAAGGAGAAATCACGGAAGAAGTAGACAGTGCCAACCAGCAGATTGACACGCAAATTGCCGATGCCGAGCATCAGGTATCATCGGAACAGGAACGTGCCAACCGTGAAGCCAAAGAAGAAAGAAACCGGGCAGAGAGAAAAGAAACCGGCTTCTGGGGTAAATTGACCAATGCTGTAACGAGCTTCTTTGATGCCATAAAATCAGCGCTCAACACCATTTTTGATGCGTTAAGGGCTATCGTCAAGTCAATAATCGAAATGGCCAAAAAGGCCATAAATGCAGTAATAGATTCGGTCAGAAACCTGGTCATAGGGCTGATAAAAGCATTTGGAGAATTATTAAAAGCCTTGGTTAGCATTGCGCTTGCCGCATTCCCAACCTTAAGAGACCGATTCCTTGCAGCCATAGATGCGGTGATACAGATTGCTTGTGATGTGGTAAATGCAATTGCTGAAGGGCTCAAAAACCTTGTAAATACCTTACTTGATGCATTGGGCGCAGCCTTAGATTTTATTCTGGCAGCATACCAGAAGATGTATAATATGATCCTGGAGGCCTTGGAGTTTATCGCGGCAGGGATGATTAATATCCTAAATGGTATTGCCAATTTGGTAAAAGCCGCGGGCGATATGAAAGGGAATTTCTGGGGACAATTGTCGGAAGAATTGTTAGGGATGGACGTTACACAACCATTGCCCAATGAGCGACCGGCTCCGGGAGCTGAAGCAGCAATTGCAGAGTCCATGGTAGAGTCAGGAGAAATCAGCTCTTCTGAAATGGAAATAGCCGAAAGGTCTACCTTAAGTGAAAGTGATGTAAGCGTAGAGCCTGTACCAGATGATTTCGAACTCGAGCCAGAATTGATGGCCCAACTTTCAGAATTGCCCGATGGCGGTTCCTATGAAATGGAAACAGGAGAAGGCAGCCCAGAGGAGGTCGACAGGCTACGACAGGAAGCCCTTACAGGGGAATCTTCCGAGCCGGAGAGCGATTCCTCCGGAGCAGAAATGGGCGAACTTACCCCTCAAACAGAAGTAGGCGAAGAACAAGAAATGGTAGGCCCATTTGCCGGTCCGGGAGAGCGTCTTTCTCATTTGGCTGGAGAAATGCGAAAAGGCATTACCGCCTGGTGGAACGACAATAAAGTAGTGATCATTACGGCTGTTGTTGCAGTGGTATTAGGTTTAATACTTGCCAACCTGTTAACCGGAGGCGCTATAATGGCGGCTTTACCATTGCTTCTGCAAATCGTTGGTGTATTCTTCACCGGTTTATCCTTGGTCAATGCTGCCAAATATTTTGGAAAATACCTGGGGCAATCTTTTCCTGGAAACATAATAGAAGGAGCCGTTGCATTAGCCAGAGCGGTAGCTATACTTGCGGTAGAGCTTGTCTTCAGCCTGTTATTTGGATTTAAAGGAGCTTTAAAAGGTGCCAAATCCGTGGCTAAGCACGGGGTAAAAGGAGCTGCTAAATCCGGGGCAAAGGCCGCAAAGGCATCCGTGGTGAATACGGCAAAAACATCCGGGCAAAAACTTGCAGGATCCGTTGCCGGCAGGGCATCAAGGGCAACCTTCAGAAACGGCAAAATGGTATTGAGTGGTGTAAGGAAAGGCGCAGGCAGAGGAGCTAAGAACTTGGGGGCTTTAGCCAAAAAATTAGCATCCAGGCTCAAGCTTAAGAAAATAAAGATCGAGCGTAGGAGAATGAGGTTCTTTATTTTCGGCCAATTTAATCCATGGGTGTTGCTGGCGAGTGGAGAGATAAGAGAAGTAAATATAAAAAGAGGTGACACAATCGGAACGCATGGAAGATTTAAATTAAAAAATTCAGACGGAATGGTTGATGGAACAATTGTTGGACGAAATACAAAAAAAAGTAAAAGAGTTTTAGAATTAGATAATTTAAGTACAGAAGCCAGAAAAGTAAAGTTTAGAGAAAAATTACCTGATGGAATTGAAGTTAACCCTAAAGGAGTGTATGGTTATACTTCAAGAAATAATAGTAGGTATGCGAAAAGTGATTTTTCTAATGTCGAAATGGTTACCCGAAACAGAAATATTAGGCTGGAATACTTAAAACAAACTAAAGAACTGGAATCTGCTATATCATTAATGAGAACACAAAAGAAAAGTCCAGAGCAAATAGCAAAACATGTGGTTGAGCAAAGAAATTTACAAAAAATCAGTGCAAGAAAACATATGTTACCAGATGAAATAAAAAATTTGGAGGCAGGGAACCTTAAAAGATACAACAATCCAGTTGGCCCCTCACCTGAAGATTTATTTAAAAAATATGGTGACTGGGAAACGGTTATTCAAAAAAGTATGCAGAAAGATCCTGAAATAAACTTGTTATTAGGAATTAAAACCAAGCTTTTTTAAAATGCACCTACAAGACTTTTTAAACAGCAGTAGAATCTATAACCTGAATACGGATGGGACTGCTACAGTAGTAGAAATCACCAACAGCAATGAACCTTTTTGTGGGTTTATTAGACAACTTTCAAATGGAGATTTTGCTGCTGTTTACAAACAAAGCAATTCATTATTTATCCAAATAGGTAAATCAAAATGGACGATCGGCAGTATAAATATAAATTATAAACATGACAGTGCCGGAAAAACACATTTTTCCATTACTTCTGGCGAAAATTTATCCTATGACATAATTTATGATAGCTGGTGGATCGCTGAAAATCATTATATTCCAGGAATGGGATTACCTGATGATGATGAGGAGGACATCCTTGCCTATATAGCACTTATTAACAGATCGCCTGAAATACAAGCAAATTTACTAAAGGGCTGGAATAATTGTTAAGTTTGAATTTCGGAAAGAAGATCGATTATTATGGAGTATATTATTGAAGGCTATCCCCAATTTACAAGAGATGTCACTGAATTATGGAAATGCCTAATTACTACGTATAATTTTACAGTCAAAGAAAAGAGTTGGGAAGAAACCCAACTCATAAGCAATAAATGTGTAATTAAATTATTACTTAACTCAGATCAGACAATAAGCTATTTTTTTATTAATCCAGAGAGTAAGCAACAGTATGAATCAACACTGCTTTACTTATTCTTTAAAAAGCCTTTTGACCGGGTATTGGTTGGCGACAAAAATTATCCCATTTCGTCAGAAAGATGGATTGAGTTATATGCCGAAGATAATTTTCAAGCAATTTGTAGAATTGATCTCCTGCTTTTAAAAGAAGAAATATTAAATCATTGGAAAAATATTCTTAATGGCGATTTCTCTTTTGAGGAAGATTATATTAAATGGTATGAAGACTACATCAAAAACAAACCTGAAGATAATCATGACTGGGATTCGATAATTGATTAGTTTTTATTTAACAGCCAAATCATGCAACAGAGTAAACTAAACTCCTCGTTTGCAAAGGAGCCTTGAAAGGTGCTAAATCCGTGACTAAGCATGGGGTAAAAGGGGCGGCTAAATCCGGGGCAAAGGCGGCAAAGGCATCCGTGGTAAATACCGCCAAAAACTCCGGGCAAAAACTTGCGGGATCCGTTGCCTCAATAGTCCTCGTTTGCAACGAGGATTATTGAGAAAGGCGATTCTATCGCCAAATAGCGCGCACTAAACATTAAAATATTAAAAATCCGAAAGTCGTACACTTTTTGGATTCTATTTACGGCAATGCAATTGCCATTCTCAACCGCCCCCGTTGCAAACAGGGGGCGATTTTATGTAAACGAGGACTATTGGTGATTATTATTGAGCTGAGGTTTAATCCGGGGAAGGTTATATTAAGACTTAGGAAAAAAGGGTATAAACGAATACAAAGTAATGCCAGAGCAAATAAAAGATTAAAAAGAATTGATCAAATTACTGGTGGACATACTAACGCAAGACACAGTGCCACAAAATCTGATAAATGGCTAAGAAATAGAGCTCTTGGGCAAATTCCCAAAATGCAACCTGGAGCCGCTGCTACAAAATTCCTAAATCCCAATACCCATTTAAAGACATTAAAACTAATTGAAAAACGAATCAATACCATTTTACGTAATGGAAAGCCTTATCCAGCGAATGTAGAAATTCCTAAAAATTTACAACCAGGTAAAGTAATAAAAATAAGGAGAGAACCAATGGGTTATAAAACTGGTAGAGGTTACTATTCAGCATCTGGTGTTCCTTCAGGAAAAAATCCTGGGGATCCATCAGGTTTATTGGATAAGGCAACTGGTTATTTTAGATTTAAAGGATATGATAAAAATGGCAATGCTATGTTAGAACAAATTACCCTTTTTCCAGATTTATAATTATGAAAAAAATAAATACAAAATATCTAGAAACAGCTTTCATTCAAACAATTGAAGGGATATTTAATTTAGAAAACAATCTCAAAAATTATGAGCCGTTTATAAAATCTTTTAAAGAGCAGGTATTTGATTTAAATGAAGCAGATAAAGAACAATTTTTAAAAGAATTTAAAGAAGCTTTACTAATCACCTACAACAACCCGGAAGAAGTAAATCTTGGAGATTTATTTATAGAGGCGACTGATGCTAATTTAAATGAGCCTGGAGATCTATTAACACTAATAAAATTATTCTGGAAGTTTTTCTACGGGGATGAAGATATCGAAAAAGATGAATACAAAAATTTGAAATTTATAATTACTTCTGAAGAAACTCCATTTTAAAGCCAATAAATTTAACTAATGGTATCCCACCAGAAGGCGGACAGAGATTCTAGAAACAAATGTTCCGAGGAGGACAAAAAGGAGACCTCAATAGTCCTCGTTTGTATACAAACAGGTGCAATAGAATCCTCGCAAGTCCGGCAAGGTCGTTCGGGTGAGATTTTGGTTTATTAACGGAAAAAGTCGTCACTCACAACCAAGGCAGAGTCATGCTTCCATCGTGCATTAGTTTCAGCAGATCATCGTGCCTTTTCTTCGTGCCCATCGTACTACCATAAATACGCCTTTAATGCGCTTTAGCGAAACTCCGTATTAAACTCCGTGTTCCTCCGTGGTTAAATTTGGCTCTGCCGCCAGCCGCTACATAAAACCTCCCAATTAACCTCCTTCCCGGACCTGTTCCGGGATCCGTTGCCGCTGGCAGTGATAGAAACAGACCAATCAAAAATTCTACTATAACGACTTCACTACGCAATAACATCCCGTTAGCTCCTACAGATGCCGGAACTGTGGCCTCCTTAAGCCCCTCGCAAATCCGGCAAGGTCATACGGACGGATTGTATTGGTTAATCGGAAAAGTCGTCAGC
>JBKBXU010000030.1:0-22619 GCA_046313675.1 Cytophagaceae bacterium | reverse complement strand
AGACAAAAAGATATTAATCGGCACTACTCAAAATCAGAGTGACAAAGTAGAATTAGGGTGCGCTGAAAAACACCCAATATTTGGAATACCATAAATGGCATTTTTTAAAATTAAGTGCAAAGGTTTTTCTTTATTCTTTACCTTTCCGGTCATCAGCGAATATACAAAATCTGATAAAACGACATGTTTAGGCTTATTTTTAGGGGATAAAACTGCAAAAGATACCTCTCCGGCAAAAAACTGCTTGCTTTTTAAAGCTTGTAAAAATTACTGATCATTATAGCCCTACATAATTAAAAACACAAGAAGACAAGCCTAATATTTAACCATACTTTTCCATTTTTATATAATATTTTTAAAATAGTGGTGTAAATTATAACTACATTTTTAAAAAAAATTACATTATATTAAAAATACACTTAAAATTATATGCCATATTGAAGTTTTCCAATAAACCAGCATCTTGAATATGTGGAACAAATCAAGCTTCCTTATATAAATCACCCTGTTTTATCAAAAAATTACCAATTTCATGTAACAAAAAAAATTGCACTTTACAAAGACCAAGCATACCAAAAAACAATATCAACAAATATAATAATTACAAGATTATGCTATAATTATTGCAACAATTCATTCAATCTATTGCATTTTACTTATTTTGATTTGCTTATAAAAATTTTATAATCTATGTTTGTGACATAGTGATAGTATAAATTTTACAAGTTTATTTATCGCCTACCAAAAACCATTATATTAATTATTTACCACAAAACACCTAAAACAATGAAAAAATTAACCATTTTATTGATGTCCGCATTTTTATGCATCCTTCTTACTGCCAATTCAACTTTCTCACAAGACACAGCACCAGGTGCTGTTGATGAGGAGTCAAAATTCAGCATGGATGTAACCTTAAACTCTGATATGTTCTTCGGATTTTATCCATTCTTTGCCGGTTCATATTCTCTTTCTGAAAAATCTGCCTTTACTTTTTATGGTATTCTATGGTCCGGAGGTGTTGCTCAGGCCTGGGGAAACTGGACGGAGTTTGGTATGGGTATTAACTACAGCCCATTTGAAGGATTAGACATTAACCCACAAATAGGTCTACTTTCAGGAAGTTTGCTTTCCGGACTTGGCAGAGCTGAAGTGGGCGACGGTATAGTTCCTAACCTGACTGTAGGATTAGATCTCGATCATGTAGAAGGTGAACTTTACGCCGGTTATTACTTGGGATTTGAACATGGAAACCCTTCAACCTTAAACTACCTTCACTACTGGGCTAACACAGGTTACAAATTCGGATCCGGATTCTTCTCAGCAGGACTTCACTTTGAACATTTAAGATTCATGGGCGGTAGCAATATTGAAGATGGAAACGATCTATTTATGTCATTCGGCCCATATGTCCAATTTGCTAACCCTAACGGTGGAGGCTTTGCAAGATTTCATGGAGGTCCAAATTTAGCTGACCCTGAAAAAGGAGCTGTTGATAATTCTACATTCTGGAAGCTTACTGTAGGGTACTCATTCTAAATCTTTACACGATCAGCTCAGAAATCCAGATTATTCACAGGCAATGTTAAAAATGGGTTCAAATTTAAGCGTTGGTAAAATTGTTGAAAATGAAACTATGGTACATGCTAAAAGCAAGGAGGTTTAAAAATGGTTTTACTCCTGTACAAGGTTTAACGAAGTGTTAAAAACAGCCTGTGTTTACCAATAATTAAAATCTGTTATATTTGAGCAATTAAAAAAACCCTTTTAGTTTAACAGGGTTTTTGATTTTTTATAGCTTTGAGAAATGAATGAAAACCCAACTAAACTATTTGCTGATCGGCTGAACCACTTTCTGGAGAAGGAAAGCTTATTGCATAAAAAAAATAAAAAAACAGCCGTCATAAGGTTATTCATTTTTCTGCTATTTACAGTACTTTTTATTTATTCTATCAACACAGACCGCTCCGAACTAGCCATACTCACATTTCTATTGGGTATGTCTTCTTTTCTGGCATTAGTCAAATACCACCAAAAGGTAAAGGCCCAACAACAGTATGCCGGATACCTGGCTCATATAAACAAGCAAGAAATTCAAAGAACTGATTATAATTTTGAAGGTTTAATAGGCGGTTCTGGATTTATTGATGACAAGCACCCCTATACTTCAGACCTGGACATCTTTGGGGAAAATTCTCTCTTCCAATACCTCTGCAGAACAAATAATCCGGGAGGGCAGAAACGTTTGGCAAATTACCTTACAGAAATACCAATCGCATCAGAGGTTAAAAATAGACAAGCTGCCGTAGCAGAACTAGAGGAAAAGATAGACTGGCGCCAGTATTTTCAGGGTCACGCTCACAATATTGACCCTAAACACTCCCTGGATAAATTATGGGACTGGCTATCAGTGCCTGGGCTTATCACCACAAATCCTTTTCTAAAATACACTCTTTTTATACTTCCCATACTGACAATATTCTCTATTATAGGTGCATTATTTTTCCTTCCTGGGTACATCCCCATCATATTTATTGTGTTAAACATTCTCATCCTTAGCCGCACAAAAGAGAAGGTTACGGAAATCAGCAATGCTACATCCGAAGCGTTAAGTATGGTTTCTTCCTATGTCCACCAGTTGAAAATGATTGAAGAAGAAAGCTTCTCCTCTCCGAAACTCAGAGACATCAAAAAAGCTGTCGAGCCAACCGGAGACATGTCTGCGTCAAAACAAATTGAGAAATTAAAGACACTCTCTGAACTGCTGGAAGCTCGTTTAAATCCATTTTTCTATATATTCTTCAATTTTACCATACTATGGGATCTTATTCAGGTTTTCAGACTTGATCTTTGGAAAAAAGAAAATGGCAAAAACCTACATACATGGCTAGACTCAATATATGAAACGGAAGCCTTGGCAAGCATAGCCGGATGCTCTTTTGCCAATCCTGCCTGGAGTCACCCACAAATTAATGAGAATAGCCTTCATTTTGAAGCAACTAAATTAGCCCATCCTTTAATCCCGGAAAACTCAAGGGTAGCTAATGACTTAAGTTTAAAAGGATCAGGGGTATGTTATATAATAACAGGTTCAAACATGTCCGGAAAAAGCACCTTTCTTCGAACTGTAGGGATCAACATCGTTTTGGCAATGGCGGGAGGTAAAGTTTGTGCAGAAGCCTGCAATTTATCTGTAATGACCCCTTTCTCTTCTATGCGCACCAAAGATTCCCTGCATGAAAACGTATCCTCTTTTTATGCTGAATTAAAAAGACTTCGTCAGCTACTTGATCTGGTAAAAGAAGAAAAAAGGGTTATTTACCTACTTGATGAAATACTAAAAGGAACCAACTCTGCAGACAGACACTTAGGCGCAATGGCACTGGTACGGCAGCTAATCAAGGCAGGTGTTTCCGGCTTTGTCTCAACACATGACCTGGAATTAGGAAATATGGAGCAAGAAGATCCTGACCATATAAAAAACTTCAACTTCAGTAGTGAAATTATAAATCAAGAACTATTCTTCGATTATAAGTTAAAAGATGGGGTCTGTAAAAGCTTTAATGCCTCACAACTCATGAAAAATATAGGTATTGACATTTAATTTATTCTCTTTATTTGCATCTTTGTTAAGTTTGAAAAAATAGTATCATGGAATTTTATAAGGATCATAAATTAGGAATTCTCGGAGGAGGGCAACTTGGCAGAATGCTCATACAGTCATGTATTGATTTCAACGTCCATACATCCGTTATGGATCCGGATAAAAACGCTCCTTGTTCAGGGCTGGCAAATGAATTTATTCAGGGAAGCATTACCGATTTTGATTCCGTCATAAACTTCGGAAGAGGTAAAGATATCCTCACCATAGAAATAGAGAATGTTAATGCTGAGGCTTTGGAAGTTTTAAGAAAAGAGGGTGTAAAAGTATATCCCCAGCCTGAAGTGATCTCCATTATCCAGGATAAACGATTACAAAAAGAGTTTTACAAAAAAAATAATATTCCCACCTCAGAATTTGTAACAATTGAAAAAAGAGAGGATGTCCATGCTCACAAAGACTTTTTGCCGGCCTTTCAAAAGCTTGGCCGCTCAGGTTATGATGGAAGAGGTGTTTATAGAATTAAAAATGAAGCGGATATAGGTGGAGCATTGGAAGGTCCGGGAATTTTGGAAAAGCTGGTAGATTTTGACAAAGAAATCTCCGTACTAGTAGCACGAAATGAAAAAGGCGAGGTAGCATCATATCCAGTGGTCGAAATGGTTTTTCATCCCACGCATAACCTTGTAGAATATTTATTCTCCCCGGCTGAAATTTCGCCGGCAATGGAAAGCAAAGCCCGTGAAATTGCTGTTAAGGTGATAGAATCGTTTCAGATGGTTGGCTTATTGGCCGTTGAAATGTTCATCAAAGGGGATCAGGTGTTGGTAAACGAAGTAGCCCCACGGCCACACAATAGTGGACATCAAACCATCAAAGCAAATTTTACTTCACAGTATGAGCAACATTTGCGATCAATTCTCGGACTGCCTTTAGGTTCTACTCAAATATCAAGACCCTCTGCTTTGGTAAATTTACTGGGAGAAGACGGATATAGCGGAGAAGCAAAATATACGGGAGTGGACGAAATATTAAAACAAGAAGGTGTATATCTTCACCTCTACGGGAAACAGTTTACCAAACCTTTCCGAAAAATGGGCCACATAACCATTATTGATGAAAATATTGATAAATTAAAGTCAAAGGCTCAATTTGTAAAAGAAAAACTAAAAGTAATAGCATGAGCAAAGCATTAGTCGGGATAATCATGGGCAGCCAATCTGACCTTAAAATAATGAAAGATTCAGCCGAAATACTGGAAACACTTGGCGTAGATTTTGAAATAAGCATAGTTTCTGCGCACAGGACACCCTTACGCATGGTTGAATATGCCCAAACTTCAGTAGAAAGAGGCATTAAAGTAATTATTGCCGGAGCCGGTGGGGCAGCCCACCTTCCGGGCATGGTAGCATCTCTCACACCTTTACCGGTGATAGGTGTGCCGGTAAAATCATCAAATTCGATCGATGGTTGGGACTCTATTTTATCAATTCTGCAAATGCCATCCGGAGTTCCTGTAGCTACTGTAGCTTTAAATGGAGCTCATAATGCCGGTTTGCTGGCAGCCCAAATTATTGCGACAAATGATAAAAAAATTCTTAATAATATTTGTGCATATAAAGAATCTATCAAGAAAAAAGTAGAAGATTCTGTAAAAAATCTGGAAAACAAAGGCTATAAAAGCCTAATTTAAAGACCTAAAATCAACCAAAGTTTGATTTTAGGCATACAAAGTGTATTTATGTATTCCTTTATTTTTTCGTGTATCGGCATAATTAAAAATCAATAGATAAGGATCTTAAAAATCGTCCTCTCATGGCAGAATAATTATATCCTCTTATCACTTTTTGAAGATTTTTTAAAACGAGTCTGATAAAAAGAATACGCAGTATTGAAGCCAATTACATAAAAATCTTTCATATGGACAAATACCACCAGCGTATTTATCCTGAGCTTTTTATACAAAATTATCTGATTAAGGATAAAAATAATAGCATATGAAGTAAGACTTCCATAAGCTGCACCTATGATTCCATAATGGGTAATAAAAAAATAGTTTGAACCAAAATTCAAGACTGCGCAAAATACAATGAAATAAAAGTTAATATGCGGCTTGCCAATGGAATCTAGGACAGTACCAAACTGACGCAAAAATGGGATAAACAGGCTATATAGAATAGTGACCTGCAATATGGGTGCGCTATCAAGATATTGCTCACCAGCCAAAATCCAGATAATTGTTTCCGGGAAAACCAGTATAACAAGCAGGAAAGGAAGCATAATGGCCATAATCAAACCTACTGATTTTTCATAGAGGTGTTTTACTGCTCCCAAACCTTCAGTAGCCATACGTTTTGCACTTTGAGGAAACACTACTGTAGCCACTGATGTGGTCGGAACTTCCACAAGATTAGATATGCGTATGGCTGCATTATACATAGCCACAGAAGCCGTTCCAATCATAGACCCAAGCATCATCTGGTCCATGCCTTTAAAAAACAAGGAACTAACATTGGTCCCGAAGACATATTTGCCAAAATGAAAAAGCTTTGACACCCATTGCCAGTCAATGGCTTTTGCCCAAACCATGAATTTTTTGGCAAACAAATATGCCACAATAGCTCCGGCAAGTGAGGTTATAGCCTGAACGATGGCCAAGGTGGTCAGAGCCAAAGAGAAATTAAACACAAAAGCATAGAGAACATAAAAAAACAGCAAACCCTGCCGAACAAAATTACTCCAGAAAATACCTTTGAAATCAAGATTCGCTTGTTGAATAAAATTACATTGTGAAAATGGAATTAAAGAAACAGTAGTAATTATATAGATATAAAACATCTGCTCCAGCACAGGAGATTTCCACATCAAGCTGAGAATACTACTGAAAATAAGGATTAAAAAGATGCTGAGACCAGTTAAACCAAAGTTTAAAACCATAGAAGCAGTAGTAATTTTAGCATGCTCTTCTTTAGGCGCAGACGTCAAAAACTTTACCTGGGCATTCTGAATCAAACCATTTCTTGCAACCTCAATAAACGCTGTAACTGTTAAAAATAAAGCCCAGACACCAAAATCTTCTTTGGATAATACCCGGACTAAAAAGAAAAAACTCCCGAATCCAAACAAGAGGGCGGAAAACCTTTCAAGCAAAGTATATACTCCAGATTTCAGCCAATAGGAAAATTTTGATGCCATAAATAGTTTAAACGTTCTTCCGGAAGGCCTGTTTCCCCCTCTACCCGATAGATTTCTGATTCATTTATAAAACCAGATTTTTGAGGTAAAGTTATAATTCAAAAAACACTCCTTGATCATTAGATATTTACCTAGTGCCTATGCACTAATAAACCTAATTTCCCAACCTGCTGTTTAGATATAAAAGGCATAAAGCGAGAGACAATGAAGGAGAAAGAAAAGATACTTACATTAATGCAGACTTGTCGGGATAGGGAAAATTTTTATAAAATGGCAGCCAAGGACACCTTAGACCATGATCTTATACCTTTATTCAATCAGTTGGAGTTTCAAAGCAGGCAGTTCCTATATGAATTGGAAACCTACTCGGGAATTCCCTTTTTACAACATGACCCGGATGAGTTAAACTATAAGCTTGGAAAAATCTTGTCAGAACTAAAAGAAGTATTTTACAGAGCAGGAACGGCAAAGATGTTAAAAAATGCCATTAAGGCTGAGGAAAGCTTCTTAAAAAAATACTCTTGTGATAAGCTTCCGGAATTCTTACATGCCATATGTGGGAGCCAGGCTTCGTTCGTCAGAACAAACCTAAAAAAGCTTAAAAACTATACACGGGAGACGCAACTTAGCTAAAAATCTCAACCAGTTTACTCACTACATAATCAACCTCCTCCTCCGTATTAAAGCGACTAAAGGAAAAACGAACATGTCCACGGGAAGGAACAACTTGTAAATGTTTCAGAACATGCGATCCGATGTCTGTACCACTTGAACAGGCGCTGCCACCTGAGGCACATATATTATTGATATCCAGGTTAAAAAGCAACATTTCATTATCATCCGACTCAGGGAGGCTCACATTCAGAACCGTATACAGACTGTCATCACTCAAACTGTCACCGTTAAACTCTACACCCGAAATTTTCTCACGTATTTGCCCTGCCATACGGTCTTTCAATCCCACAATATGTGCCTTATGCTTATCCATATCCGCATAGGCAATCTCCAGGGCCTTGGCCATACCGATTATACCATACACATTTTCAGTACCACCCCGCATATTTCTTTCCTGAGCCCCTCCAAATATCAACGGACATATTTTTCTATTCCCATTTACATAAAGAAAGCCTGTTCCTTTGGGGCCATGAAATTTATGAGCGGATCCTACGATAAAATTTACTTTCAATTGTTGAAGATCATGCTTATAATGCCCCATCGTCTGAACCGTATCGGTATGAAATAAGGCATTGTACTGTTGGCAAATTTCCCCTATTCTTTCAATATCATTAATGTTTGCTATTTCATTATTGGCATGCATTATGGAAACCAAAGAACCAGAATGCCGGCTTATCAACTGCTCAAGGTTTTCATAATTAATATGGCCTTTGGAATCAAGCTCTACCATATGCAACTTAATCTCACCATGTTTTTCCAGGTCTTCCAGTGTATGCAAAACTGCATGATGTTCTATAGGTGTTGTAATGGCATGCTTAATACCATGTTCCCGGATGCTGCATTTTATAGCCGTATTATCAGCCTCTGTTCCACCCGATGTGAAGAAAATTTCTGCCGGAGAGGTGTTTAGCAAACCGGCAATGATCTTTCTGGCTTTCTCAATGGCAGCACGTGTTGTTCTTCCATGACTGTGTATGGACGAAGGATTACCAAAATGCTCCTGCATATACGGAAGCATGGTTTCCAAAACCTCCTTATCAAGAGGCGTAGTTGCTGCATTGTCCAGGTATACCTTCATCAGGATTTAACGGATATTATTTCCTTTATATCAGAAATAATTTTATTTGCAAGATGTTCAGCAGTAGCCGAACTTTCTGATTCAGAGTATATACGAATAATAGGTTCTGTATTGGATTTTCGTAAATGAACCCACTCCGTATCAAAATCTATTCTCACTCCATCAATCAGATTTATAGGTTGTTTGCTATATTTTGCCTTAATGCCATCAAGCACCTGATCTACCTGTATGTCAGGAGTAAGTTCTATTTTATTTTTTGAAATATGATATGAAGGATATTTAGACCTTAACATGGAAATTGACTTCCCAAACTCTGCCAAATGAGAAAGAAATAGGGCAATCCCCACCAAAGCATCGCGTCCGTAATGCAATTCCGGGTAAATTACTCCTCCGTTACCTTCTCCTCCAATGACTGCCTTGTTCTTCTTCATCTCCTCCACAACATTAACCTCACCTACAGCAGAAGCAAAATATTGCGAGCCGGCTTTCTCTGTTACATCTTTAAGAGCTCTTGTACTGCTTAGATTTGAAACTGTATTTCCAGGATTATTTTTTATAACATAATCAGCTATGGCCACTAAAGTGTATTCCTCTCCGAACATACTGCCATCCTCATTTACAAAACACAGCCTGTCAACATCCGGGTCAACTACTATTCCAAGGTCAAAATTTCCTTTTGCTACTTCATTGGATATATGAGTCAGATTTTCTGGCAAGGGCTCCGGGTTATGTGGAAAATGGCCGGTAGGTTCACAATATAAACATGTGACATTCTTTACCCCAAGCGCTTCCAATAACATTGGAACAGCAATACCTCCGGTGGAGTTAACGCAATCAATGACAATTTTAAAATTTCGACTCTCTATGCTTTCTTTTTTTACCAAAGGAAGCTTAAGAATCTCATCAATATGTTTCTGTATATAACTTTTCTCTTTAATATAAGAACCAATGTTTTTTGCTTCGGCAAACTCCACCTCTTCCTTTTCTGCTATCGATAGAATTTTCTTTCCATCTTTATCCGAGATAAATTCTCCTTTACTATTTAATAGCTTAAGGGCATTCCATTGAAAAGGATTATGACTTGCTGTAACAATTATGCCACCTGCCGCTTTTTCCATAGATACGGCTATTTCAACGGTAGGTGTAGTTGACAGACCAATATCAACCACATCAAACCCCATGGATTGTAAAGTAGCCGCAACAAGTTTGCTTACCATTTCACCAGAAACTCTGGCGTCTCTCCCAATAACAATTTTATCAAGATCAGTTTCTGACTTAAGCCAGCTTGCATAAGCCGAAGTAAATTTCACCACATCCAATGGAGAAAGAGACTCTCCGGCTTTACCTCCTATTGTTCCTCTAATACCGGAAATCGATTTGATCAATGTCACACTCGTATAATTTAAATAGCTGAAAATTATTTAATAGATAACCCTGTAATAAGTTATTTTCTTTTACAGAACGAATTTTTATAATTTATATTTACAGAAAAAAATTAATGTGCTTATGTCGCAAAGGTCACATTATTTAAAAAAATTTACAAGGTAAAGTTACAATATAAGTTTCAACATTTAACCCACTTTCAATGAATATAAATTATAATCAGCACGATAGCCGAAGAACTGACAAGCTGGTGGCCTTTGATCGTCTGTTAACAATAATGGACGAACTCAGAGAGGGTTGTCCCTGGGATAAAAAGCAAACGATTCAATCCTTGAGGTATTTAACCATTGAGGAAACCTATGAACTATGTGATGCAATACTTGAAGATGACTATGAAGAAATCAAAAAGGAATTGGGAGACATCTTATTGCACATTGTTTTTTATGCGCGAATTGCATCTGAAACAGCACGCTTTGACATGGCAGATGTCTTAAACTCTGTATGCGAGAAACTTATAGTCCGACACCCGCATATTTATGGAGATGTAAAAGCCGATGATGAAGAAGCGGTTAAAAAAAACTGGGAACAGATTAAGGCAAAAGAAGGGACTGGTAAAAAATCTGCATTAGGAGGCGTTCCATCCTCACTTCCGGCTCTGGTAAAAGCTATGAGAATTCAGGAAAAAGCAAGGGGCTGCGGCTTTGACTGGGATCATAAATCTCAGGTATGGGAAAAAGTAGAAGAGGAAATGGAGGAATTTAAACAGGAATTTAATATAACAGAAAATAAGGAATTCGATAAATCTAAGGCGGAAAAGGAATTTGGAGACCTGCTTTTTTCACTCATAAATTATGCAAGGTTTTTGGATATCAACCCAGAGGATGCACTTGAAAAAACCAACAAGAAATTTATAAAAAGATTTACTTTTATGGAAGACGAATGCAGAAAAGAAGGAAAAGATTTACACTCCATGTCTCTTGTAGAAATGGACTCCTACTGGAATAAAGCAAAGGAACAGGAGAAATAATTTTTCTTTTTCTATACAAATTTTTTAAACCTTCCTAAAAACCGACAGTTAAATTATTATATGATGAACTGTTTAAAATTATTAATCAAATTTTAGGAAATATGCGTATAGGCAAAGGAACACTTGTTAGATGGAAGAAGGGGGAGGAATATACTCAGGGAAGGATCGAACTGGCCTACAGAAAAGCTACCAAATCACCTCGCAGGGAAAATGGAATCAGGAAAGCTTTCCTGATAAAGCAGGAGGATGGCAGAACCATTATGAAAATGGATGACGAAATTGAGGTATTAGTATAAATACCGGAGAACACCAACCCTGGAAGGGTTTATGCCCTTCCAGGGTTTCCTTTTTATTTTATTAGAATAATATCCCGAATGTTGCCGGAAGAATCAGCATATACAGTATAAAACACTCTTTCACCTTTAGTAACATCTTTTATCAGGAACCTATATTTATACAGGTGATGGATGCTTACCTCGGTAATTTCTTTAATTTTAAAATCCTTAACCGAACGTTTGAGGTCGTTTTCCAGGTTATAAAAAACCGCTGCAGGGAGCTCATTAAGCTTTAAGGGCATTTCAGCCATGATAGGGCTACCGTCATTTTTATAGGTAATAATGAACTTATTGCCATCACATTTTAGCCTGGCGATATACACTGGTTTATTCTTATCCCGATCATCTCCTGAATAGTAGTACCGGGCATAGTTTTTTGCAGAACAAAACCGCTCAAGATGCTCCGCCATGGGCGCAGGCAAATTGTCTTCCTTTATTCTTTTTAATTTCACTGCCTCATTACCAAATGAGCACAAAAAAACTACGCTTATCAGAACAGGTAAAAGTCTTTTCATCTTCTATTATTTCTTCCTTAGAAATAACCTGAAACCCTCACCTATGTTCTCTGATTATTCATATTCCACGTACTTTTCCCATTTCTCAATAACGTCGGTAAAATCTTTTGGCCAAGCTGCTTCAAATTTTACTAATTCTTTTGAAGCTGGGTGAACAAAACCGAGTGTATGGGCATGTAAAGCCTGCCTTGGGATTAATTTAAAGCAATTATCTACAAACTGTTTATATTTTGTGAAGGTAGTACCCTTTAACACTTTATCGCCACCATACATTGCATCGTTAAAAAGAGGATGGCCAAGGTACTGCATATGCGCTCTGATCTGATGTGTCCTGCCTGTTTCAAGATTACATTTAATCAAAGAAACATATCGGAATGTTTTAACAACTTCATAATGCGTAACGGCATGTTTGCCATAATCTCCCTCAGGGTATACTGTCATAACCCTTCTATCCTTCGGACTACGTCCCACATGCCCGGTGATGGTGCCTTTGGAATTATCAGGAACACCCCAAACAAGGGCATAATAGGTTCGCTCTATTGTATGATGGAAAAATTGCTTGGCAAGAAAAGCCATGGCCAGTTCCGTCTTTGCTATAACCAAAAGACCCGAAGTATCTTTATCTATCCGGTGTACCAGCCCGGGACGACCTTCTCCATTCTGTGTATTTGGCAGGTTCTCAAAATGGTATGCCAATGCATTTACCAAAGTCCCTGTCCAGTTTTGATATGCCGGATGCACAACCATACCTGCAGCCTTATTAACAATGAGTAATTCATTGTCCTCATAGACAATATTCAGAGGAATATCTTCCGGCACTACGACATCTGTACGAGGTGGTTCCGGGAGGGATATGGTTATAATGTCGCAAGGCTTAACTTTGTAATTTGGCTTAATCACTTTCTGATTGACCAATACAGCCTCTGCCCGAATAGCATTTTGTATTTTATTCCGGGTCGCATTGGGTATCCTGTCCATCAAGAATTTATCAATTCTTAAAAGCGTCTGTCCTTTATCAACCTCTATGCGATAATGTTCATAAAGATCACTATCTTCAGGAAATTCATTTTCCAGCTCTTCAGACATAAAAATTCTTGTTTGCTCAGATTTATTATTGCAATTTAACTTTGATTTTTGAAATGAACCTAACCTCCGGTTAAAAACATTTCCAGTAAAAATCACTTATGTAAAATACAAAAATGCTGATCGAAGCGCAAAAATCCATTCTTGAATTAATTGACACCGAAGTTTTGCGGGATAAAAAAATAACTCTTCATGTAAAAAGAGATGATCTACTACACCCTTTAGTTTCCGGCAATAAATGGCGAAAGCTAAAATACAATCTTAAACAAGTTCATGCTTCCGGCAAAAAAAAGATTTTAAGTTTTGGGGGAGCATTTTCAAATCATATTTATTCCCTTGCTGCGGCAGGTAAAATTTTAGGCATGGAAACTATCGGGGTAATAAGAGGAGAAGAGTTTGCCGAAAAACTAAATCCCACCCTTTTGTTTGCCCGGTCTTGTGGAATGAAATTGCACTTCATAAGCCGGAAAGAGTTCCGCAAAAAATCGGATTCAAACCTCTTAGATTATCTTAGAGAGGCTTATGGTGAATTTTACTTGTTACCAGAAGGAGGAAGTAACGTATATGCTTTGAAAGGCTGTGCTGAATTGGTTGGCGAGATAAATATACCATTTGATTATATATGCTGCCCCTGTGGCACCGGCGGAACACTGGCAGGCATTAGTTCTGCCCTTTATGAAGGGAAAACTGCACTGGGATTTTCCGCTTTAAAAGAAGAGGGTTATATTGAACAACAGGTTGAGGGTCTCTTAAAAGAAGCTGGGCTAAGTTCCTCCTGTCATAAGGTGTTTCATAATTATCACTGGGGAGGTTATGGAAAAATACATTCCGACCTGATTCATTTTATGGATCAACTATATAAGGAAACAGGTTTGCAAACCGATCCGGTGTATACCGGTAAGATGTTTTATGGTATATTTGATCTTATTAAGAGAGCGTATTTTGCACCGGGATCGAGCATTGTGGCTGTCCACACAGGAGGGCTGCAGGGAATTGCCGGAATGAATGAAAAAATGAACCAACTCAGAAACTAATTTAAAGCCATTAAGGAATGTGCGGCATAAATGTTTTTGTAGATAAAAAGAATAAGTATGATGAAGGCGTAATCCTGAAGATGCTTGCTTCCGCAATCCATAGAGGACCGGATCACCAGGGCTATAGCTCCCACTCCTTCCAAGGTGGAAAACTTTACCTGGGATCTAATCGCCTTAAAATATCAGACCCTCAGGATCGGTCAAATCAGCCGTTTACGATTGATGGATGCTCCTTGATTTATAATGGGGAGATTTATAATACTACTGAAATTCAGACAGAAAACACAAATACAACCGAATCAGATACCGAAGTCCTTTTAAACATTTTAAAGCATTCCGGATCAGCCGGCTTGACTAAGATAAATGGAATGTTTGCCTTTGCTTTCTACGATAAAAGCAAGGGGGAATTCTTAATGGCTCGCGACAGATTTGGAATTAAACCGCTTTATTTTTTTGAAAATGAAGAGATTTTCATTGCTTCATCAGAGACAAAAGGTATTCTTTCTTCCGGATTGGTAAAAAAAATTCTCAATCATGAGCAGATATATCATTATCTGAACTTTAAGTATGCACAACCGGGAAAAACATTTTTTACGGATATTCAGGAGTTAAAGCCGGGCCATTACTTAAAACAAACAGAATCCGGTTTTACAGAATACCCATTTGTTGACAACGGTGTTTCCGAACCAAAAAATTTCAGTGATCAGCAAATTTTAAATAAGACTAATAACCTATTGGCAGAAGCCTTCCAACGTCAATACCCAAAACACGTAGATTGTGGAATCTTTTTGAGTGGAGGTATAGATTCAACCTTATTATTATCCTATGCACGGGAGGGCGGATACGAATTGCCTGCATTCACGATCTCTTGTATAAGCAAGGATAAAAGTTTTGCAAACTCTGAAAAAAAAGCTTCTGAAAATGCTGCTACATTATTCGGGCAGAAGCATCACCTACTCGAAATCGGTTCTGATAGCCTGAAAATGCTTCCGGAATTTTATTCTGCCATGGACCAGCCGGTTGCAGACAGCGCAGCCTTTCTTACCTACATCCTTTCAGAAAAAGCAAGAGGACACGTAAAGGTGGTAATGTCGGGAGCCGGAGCAGATGAGTATTTTTCAGGATATAACCGCCACGAAGCTTTTCTTTTATATCAGAAATATTTCTATCAAAAAGACCTCCGCATCAAAACCGGTTCTTATTTTTCCAGTCTGCTTCCCGATGGATTTGATCATCCACTTAGAAAGCGCTTCAGGCTATACAAAAAATTTCTCACCAATATAGATGCAAGCCCTTACAAGACTTTCAGCAATTTTATGTCCATGTCAGGATTTAGAAAAATTGTTGAGAAAGAGTTATCGCATAATCCTCAAACCGAAAAAGAAAATCTGTTATTATACGCCTTGGAAAGAGACCGAAAAGAATATCTTCCTTATGATGTGCTTAAAGTCACAGACCAGTTTACCATGGCCAGGTCTCTGGAAGCAAGAGTTCCCTTTCTTGATAATGACTTGATTACGTTTGCAGAAACCTTATCGACTGAAACACTTCTAAAAAATGGCAAAAAATGGATTCTGAAAGATCTGCTACGGCATAAATCCGGTGAACAAATAGTGAACTTGCCTAAGGAAGGTTTTGGATTGCCTATAGGCTCCTGGATAAAAGAGAAGAAAAATTTCTTTCTGGTCGATCAAATCTTAAAAAAAGATAACATTCTTTACGACTATATTGATTATCCAAGCATCCATAAACTTTTACAGGCACATCTGCGAAGCCGTGCTGATTATTCTACCGAACTATGGGCGCTGATTGTATTAAGTGCCTGGCTTGAAAAAGAATTCCCGAAATGAAAATAGCTTACATTCATCAATATTTTAAGACTCCGGAGGAAGGAGGGGCTATCCGTTCATATCACTTTGCCAAAGCACTTGTAAGTGAAGGCAGGGAAGTCCATGTTATTACCGCTTATAATCAAAATAAGGAGTCCTATAAAAATATTGAAGGCATCCATGTCCATTACTTGCCTGTATTTTATAGCAACAGCTTAAGCTTCGGCAGCAGAATAATTTCTTTTATAAAATTTCTTTACCTGGCATACAGAAAAACCCTGTCACTAAAAGGTGTGCAACTTTGTTATGCCACCTCCACACCATTGACTATAGGCATGGTTGCTTTACTTCTTAAATCCAGAAAGAAAATACCTTACTTTTTTGAGGTCCGGGATCTTTGGCCGGAAGCACCCATACAAATGGGCTTTATCAAAAACCCAATTCTGATAAAGCTCCTCTATGCTTTAGAAAAGAAAATCTATAGAAATGCTGAAAAAATCATTGCGCTTTCTCCAGGCATATACGAGCGTATTATTGAAAAGGTCAGCTCCGACAAAGAGGTAGTTTTAATACCAAATTTTGCAGACCTTGATTTTTTTGGAGAGGCAGAAAATAAAACTCCCAACTTTCCCAAACTACCTTCGGCGGAAGAATTAAAAGATACATTCATAATCTCTTATACAGGGGCGATGGGAAAAGCCAATGGCCTCAATTCACTGCCACCAATTATACGGGCATGTTATCATCATTATAAAGAAAAGGTGCTATTCCTGATGGCAGGAGATGGGTCAGAAAAAGAGGCTCTTTTAAACTCCCTTCAAGAATTACCCAATGTCCGTTACATGGGTTTTTTGAATAAAGATCAGATAAGGAAATTACTACATGTAAGTCACGCATCACTTATTTCCTTTGCACCCCATCCAGTGTTGGAGACCACCAGTCCGAATAAGTTTTTTGATGCGTTGGCGGCTGGAAAAATGTGTATAGTGAATTATAAAGGATGGATTAAGGAGCTTATTGAATCACAGGAGGCGGGGTTCTATTTTAACCCTGCTAAGCCGGATGAGTTTATTGAGAAGCTGCAACCATTTGTCGATTCCGGTGAAAAAAGACATCAAACTATGGAAGCAGCTTCTAAATTGGGGAAAGAGCATTTTTCCCTGGCGCATCAACGGGAAAAGTTTCTTGATTTATTCTCAGAACAAGCAGAATAAATAATACTCAATCAGATCGGGCATTTATTTATTTTTTGGCTTATACCTGGATTGCTTGAATATCTTTTGAGCATCCGTATCTGCCATCAACTCTTGCAAGGTTACCTGCGGATTGGATTCCATATACTTTCGTACAATCTGCCATCCTAACCAACGGCCTATACGACCCGGACATTTTTCCCCGATTTCATTTATTTTTGGTGCCTCATTTACATACTTTTCTCTTACTCTTGGAGAAGAATCAAAAAGTAATTTGTTATTGACAAAATGCGCCCATATTAAATCCGTGTTTTCTTCTATAGTTTTAAGTTGTTCCCCGGTGTACATAATGTTTAAAGAATCTGGCAGGTTAGGCAATACACGCTCCATAAAATAATGTGTTTTGCCATAATAAATCATATAGGCTAAAAGCGTCTCATCATTTAAGTCGGCATTATTAAATTTTTCCGAAATACCCATGGACACCATCGGTACCAGAAAAGGTTTTTTATACCTTTCTAGTAGGTAGTTATAAAACTGCGGCCTAAATGGCGCATCTTCACCCAGAAAATAATCAATACCAACGACAATGTGTTTATCTGAGAAAAAAATGTCTTTATCAAAACTAAAACCCGTAACCATCGTATTAATCTCAGGAATTACATAATCCGGATAATAAAACTTGATGTATCGGAACAATCTTTCCAGCTGGCTTTTGATATCGGAAAAATCCCCGTACTCATCAACCGTATATTGATAAAAACCAAAAAGGTCTTTGTTTGAAAAATGAGAATAGGTTCCTTTTATAAATGCGTCATCAATATTCTGAAAATCCTGAAGCTTAAAATATCCTTTGGCAATATAAGGATACTTATGCAAAAGAGATCCGATTTCCTCCGGCGATTTAGCATTAAAGAACTCATGTTCAAGCCTTTTAATGTTAACGTCAACAGAAATTTCTTCTGCTTCTGCAATGGATTTATCTTTCTTGCTAAATTCGCAGGAACTTAACAGAACGATTACGCATAAAAAGTATCCCAGATATTTCATTTTTCTCTATATTTATGCAAATTTATTCATATACAAATTAATATAACCATGAAAAAGTTTCTTTTCGTATACTTTTGTTGCCTTTTATTTGCATTTGAAGGATTTTCTCAGGTAAGACTTGGCTTGCGATTTTCTCCAGGATTAGCGATTAGTCGTGCAATAGACAGAGAACCAACGGATGACCTTACCATCAAAGCCCGAGGTGTAGGTGTTAGGTTTTTTGCAGGCCCGGAGATAAGTTATTTCTTTGGTGACAACTATTCGTTAGTTACAGGAATCTGGTATTCATCAAGAAGAGCCGGGTTAAGAATTGATCAATCTTTCGGAACCTTTACTCAACCCTTAGTTGAAGAAGTTTACAACTTACAGTATTTGCAGATTCCGGTAACCATGCGATTGTTTACAAACGAAATTGCCACAAATACCAAGCTATACTTCCAACTGGGAGGGACATTAGATATTAAGCTTGCAGAAAAAGCTGTTGTTCTTCAATCCAACTACATTGACCGTTTCAGAAGGTTTGACTCGTCTGTTATATTTGGTTCAGGAATCCAGATCCAGTTGGGATCTAATACTGCCTTGCTTTTAGGAGCTTCTTATATGAGAGGATTGTTAAATTCAATATCACGTACAGATGTTCTTGTGAATCCACAACAACAAATGGTGGAGCCTAATTACAGATTAAATAATGATTTATTATCAATAGATGTAGGAATAAGATTTTGAGATCAAACGATCTCAATTTCTTCTCCCTGCTCATTAATAAATTTAAAGTTTGTGATTCCTAATGAGGTGTCTTTCTCAAGACTTACCCATTTTTTATACTTGAAAAGCCATTTCAATCTCCTGGATATTAATCCTGAGGTAAAATACGCATAAAGGTATGGGTGTAGAATCAAAAGAATTTTATTCTCATTTTGTTTCTTGATCAAATGGTCAATATTGTGCTCAATCTGATCGGAAACTAAAATACTTGCCGTAATCTTTCCTGTTCCCTGACATGTAGGGCAGGTTTCCATGGTAATAATGTTCATTTCCGGACGCACCCGCTGGCGGGTAATCTGCATCAAACCAAATTTTGTAATCGGCAGAATTACATACTTTGACCGCTCGTCCTTCATTTCTTCCTGCATCTTTTCATAGACAAGCCGTTTATTTTCGGCTTTTTTCATATCAATGAAGTCTATTACTATGATTCCTCCCATATCACGAAGCCTAAGCTGACGGGCTATCTCTTTGGCTGCTTCAATATTTACAGATACGGCAGTTTGTTCCTGATTAGATTCCTGGCTGGACTTATTCCCGCTGTTAACATCAATAACATGAAGGGCTTCTGTGTGCTCAATGATGATATAGCCACCACCAGGCATGCTAACAGATTTCCCGAATAAGGTCTTTAACTGTTTCTCAATACCCAGACTTTCAAAAAGCTTAACCTTACCATGATAATGTTTTACTATTTTCTCTTTATCAGGAGCAATGTTTTTTATAAAGGTTTTAATTTCTTCGTAGGATTCCTTGCTGTCAACGGTAATGCAATCAAAGGACTCATTGAGCATATCACGAAGCATTGAAGAAGCCCTATTCATCTCACCAATCACCTTATCTCGAGGTTTTGCTGATTTTAAAGCTTCTACACCACTTTCCCATGAATTCAATAGATTTCTAAGATCTCTGTCGAGTTCTGCAACGTCTTTACCTTCCGCTACTGTACGAATGATAATACCAAAATTATCGGGCTTAATAGAAGTAAGTAAACGAATGAGACGCTGTCGTTCTTCCTTACTAACAATCTTTTTGGAAACAGAAATAGCATTGGTAAATGGTACCAATACAATATACCTTCCTGCGAGAGATAACTCACAGGATAACCTCGGCCCTTTGCTTGATATAGGCTCTTTTGCAATTTGAACCAGTATTTGTTGATTTCTGGTTAAAACCTGACTTATTTTCCCGTTCTTATCAATATCTCCCTCCAGTTTCATTTTGGAGATCTTATTGGTGTTCTTGGGATTATTCAGTACATGTTTAGTGTACTTATTTAAAGAGCGTATCTGTGGCCCGAGATCCAGGTAATGCAAAAAGGCGTCTTTTTCATAACCTATATCAATGAATGCGGCATTTAAACCCGGAACCAGTTTTTTAACGGTTCCTAAATAAATGTCACCAACGGTAAATTTGTCGCCATAATCTTCATAATGACATTCAACTAACCGCTTGTCTTTCATTAAGGCTATACGATTGCCTTTTTGAGTAGAATTTATAAATAATTCGTTACTCAATCCTTCTTCTTGGTTGTAAGATCAAAAATATGTTAAATACGAAAGAATACAATAAGCCTGACGAAGCAGGCCTATAATAAAAATTCAAAAAAAGTCCTTAAAAGAGGACTACTTTTTCTTATGTCTGTTCTTTCTAAGGCGTTTCTTTCTTTTGTGAGTAGCGATCTTATGTCTTTTTCTTTTCTTTCCGCAAGGCATAACTATTAATTTTTTAAGTTTTTACTAAACTATATTTTTAATTTTATTTAAGGTCTTTTGCAAATTGCTCAATGGTTGCTAAAAAAGCAGGATCCTGATTATTCCCTTTTGCTTTTTCAAGGTGTTCCAGAGCTTTTGTTTTGTTCCCCAAATTTGCATAACACATCCCGATATAGAAATGTGCATTCGGGTGAACGGGATTATTTTTAACTATCTGTCCAAAACGCTCAATCGCTTTTTCATGCTGACCGCTTTGAATAGCTAACAAACCCATATTATAAAGAGCCGTCTCATGAGCCGGATCTTCTTCAAGAATCTCCCTTAAAAGATTAATGCCTTTCATAGGAGTTTCCGTAGTAACAAAGGTCAAGGCATAATTAGCTTTAACCTCATTGTCTTTAGGATCTACGGCCAATGCTTTTTCAAACATAGACGCAGCCTTTTTGTTCATTTCCCTGTTCTGACTTAAGGTGAAGGCATCGTAATATGCCTGTCCTGCAGCTACAAAGTTTTCTTTGCCCGGTTTTAACTCAGAAGCACGTTCGTAATACTTTGCTGAGCTGTCAAACATGAAGTTCTTCATGTAGAAGCGAGCTAAAGAGTCTGCAAAGATATACTTTTTTTCTTTATCAGAAAAATTATTGTATTGTTCTGTTAAAGAAATTGCCTTTTGACGCTCCTCTTCTGATAAAATTGCTTTATGGGGCATATCTTCCTGATGAGAATCTGCCATAGGTGTTTCCTTAGTTGAAGGAGTCTCCTCTGAAGAAACAATTACTTTAGGTAACCGGAAAAGACCAAAAACTGCTATCGCAGAGATTATGACAATAACTATCTGTGATTTTAGCATGTATTAAAATCTTTTCCGGTTTAATTAATAAATCTAATTACTTCTTCTTGCCTTGTACCTTTTTGCTGGTCTTGATTTTCTCTACGAAAGTCTTTGAAGGCTTAAAGCTGGGAATAAAATGCTCATCAATAATGATGGCTGTGTTTTTAGAAATATTCCTTGCAACTTTACGAGCTCTTTTTTTATTTACAAAGCTACCAAATCCTCTGACATAAATGTTTTCACCCTCTGCCATTGAATCTTTAATAACTGAGAAGAATGCTTCTACAGTTGTTGTAACATCAGACTTGTCGACACCAGTCTTTTCTGAAATTTGTGAGATTACTTCTGCTTTTGTCACTTTTTTAATAATTTAAATTGTTACAAATATATAAAACCCCTCTTGTGAAAAGTTATTTTACTAAGAGACACAAATTTAGTCTTCTTAATCTAATTTTAAAAGCAATTATTTTAATAAAAGATTCCTTTTGGTAGTTTAATTTATTTGAAATATTACAGTTCATTTTCACCTCTTTACAAGATGCATCAATTATCACTTTTACTCCTAACTTGGTATAAATCAAACAAAAGGCCTTTACCTTGGCGCGAAGAAAGTGATCCTTACCATATTTGGTTATCCGAAATATTACTTCAACAGACCCGCGTTGCACAGGGACTGCCTTATTATCTTCGCTTCATCGAAGCCTATCCAAACCTAAATTCTCTCGCCAAAGCAGATGAAAAAGAAGTGCTCCATTTATGGCAAGGATTAGGTTATTACAGTCGGGCAAGGAACATGCTCTCCACAGCAAAATCATTAACACAAAATCTAAACGGAAAATTCCCGGGCTCTTACAAAGACTTGTTGAAACTTAAAGGTGTGGGTTCTTATACAGCAGCAGCTATAGCTTCTTTTGCTTATAATGAAAAGGTACCCGTAGTAGATGGCAATGTTATAAGAGTGCTTTCCCGGGTTTATGGCATTGAAGGAGATATAAGAACTTCCGGAGTACAGGGTGAAGTCAAAAAATATGCAGAAGAAATAATACCTGACGAATGCCCATCTGAGTTTAACCAGGCCATTATGGAATTTGGCGCCCTCCATTGCACTCCCGCACTACCAAAATGCGATTCCTGCCCTATCACGCACCTCTGCTTTGCCTTTACCCATAAAAAACAAAAGCAAATACCTTTTAAGAGCAAAGCAAAGCCCCGCAAGGAACGGTATTTTAACTACCTGGTCATGGAAAGTCCTAAAGGCGTATGGATGAACATTCGGAAAGAAGGAGATATATGGACAGGAATGTATGAC
>JBKBXU010000029.1:0-22638 GCA_046313675.1 Cytophagaceae bacterium | reverse complement strand
AATCTATTTTAAATCCCTATTGACTTTCCCGAAATGGGAAACAATAGTGATTTTGTTATTAAATTTTTCTCGAAAAGTTATAATGTATATCTACTTTTACTATGGTGAGCCTTTTTCCTATTATAGTTGCAGGGCTTTTATTTATATATTTTTTTGGAGATGAAATTCTGGAATTGTTTTTTCAAGAGTCTTTTAGTGCAGGTTCTTTCTTGCTGCCATTCCAGTTAATCGGTGATTTTTTCAGGATGTTCTCTTATCTGCTGGCTTTTATTATCAGTGCTCAGGCAAGGATATATTTGTTTATTTCTTCCCAGGCGCTTTCTGCAGGCCTTTATATTATTTTGGTTTGGTTAGGTGTTGAATATTTTCAATTGGAGGGTCTGCCCATAGCCCATGCAGTCAGGTTTTTTGTGTTTTTTATTTTTACTGCACTGGTATATAGGAAGTTGCTGTTAAAAGATTATCGGTAGCTGTCGTAATCTTCCAGCATGCTTTTGTAGCTTTCATAACGTATTACGGGTAGCTCGCCTTCATCAACTCTATCTCTTACAGCACAACCCGGTTCATTTATATGGCGACAATTATGAAATTTGCATTCTCCAAGAAGATTTCGCATTTCAGGAAAATAATGTGCTAAATCTTTATTTTCAATTTCTGCCAAGCCAAGTTCTTTGATTCCTGGAGTGTCAATGATATAGGTTTCAGGGGCAATTTCAAACATTTCAGCAAAGGTGGTTGTGTGCTTTCCTTTGTTGGCAAATACTGAAACCTCTGCAGTTTTAAGAGTCATCCCGGTTATTTCATTAATTAATGAAGATTTTCCCACACCGGAATGTCCGGAAAGAAGGCTTGTTTTTCCGGTTAGTAATTTTTTAAATTCTTCCGTTCCCTGACGTAGTTTGACGGAAGTGTGAAGGCATGTATACCCGATGCTTTGATACATATCGGCTAATTGGTGCTGGTAATCCAGCAATTCTTTGTCAAGCAGGTCAGATTTATTGAAAACAATAACAGATGGAATCCTGAACGCTTCTGCTGATACCAAAAAACGGTCAATGAAGCCTGTGGAAGTTCTGGGGAAAGTAATTGTAGCGATTAATACAGCCTGGTCAATATTTGCTGCAATCATGTGGCAGTGGCCTGTTTTGTGAACCGACTTTCGTAGTATGTAATTTTCTCGGGGAAGAATTTCTGTAATCGAAACAGAGTCGGCTGAAATTTCCGGTTCAAATATTACAGAATCGCCGACTGCAATAGGATTGTTAATTTTAAGGTCTTTAAGTTTATGCTTCCCACGCAGTCTACCCTTAAACACTTGCTTGTTTTCCCCTAAAATTTCATACCACATGCCTGTGGATCTTATGACTGTACCTTTGAAGCTATCTGCCATTAAAAAAAAGTTTTGCAATAATTAAGAATTTTTTCCGATCCACCCGTATTATTTTTAATTAATCTTTTACTTTCTTGAGTAATTGTTTTTCTTTTTTCCGGATTCTGGTAGAGATCTACAAATTGATTGATAAATACTTGTGTGTTTTTTACCGGGAATGCACATCCATGTTCAATCAGTTGGATGGCTTCAGGAAACTTTTCATAGTTTGGTCCAAAGAATATAGGAGTGCCGAATACGGCCGCTTCCAGGATGTTATGGAGTCCTTTACCAAAAGCACCTCCTATGTACGCATAATCTGCATAATGGTATAAGGAGGATAACATGCCTATATTATCAATAAATAAAACGTCATAATCGTTAGGTTCTGTATCGGGTAATTGAGAAAACTTAATTGATTTTCTTTTTAGTTGTAATGCAGTTTTGGCAATTTCAGCCTGGTTAATTTCATGAGGTGCTATAATTACCTTCAGGTCATTTGTGAAATTATTTATAAATGGAATAAGCACATTCAGATCTTCAGGCCAGCTGCTTCCAATGACAATTAAAGGTTTGTCCTGTTTGAATTGCTGAATGGAAGGTATAGATTTTACCTGTGTGGCATTTTGAGTTACCCTGTCATAGCGCGTGTCCCCTGCAATCACATAATTGGAAAAGCCATTAGATTTTAACACTTCTGCGCTTTCTTTATTCTGAACAAATATGCAATCTATTTTTTTTAAAACGGTTTTGTAAGTATGTGCTATGGATTTAAAATAGATTTGATCCTTTCTGAAAAGGCAAGAGATGGCAATTACAGGTATTTGCTTTGCTTGTAAAGCACTCAGGTAATTTAACCAGAAATCGTATTTGGTGAAAAAAGCGATGTAGGGATCAATAATTTCAATAAACTTTTCAGCATTAGCAGGTGTATCAGCGGGAAGGTAGTAAACATGGTCAGCATAGGCATAATTTTTCCTTATTTCGTATCCGGAAGGAGAAAAAAAGGTCAATATAATAGAAAGGTCCGGGTGCTTTTCTTTTAAGGCTTCCATTATGGGTCTAGCTTGTTCGAATTCGCCCAGGGATGCTGTATGAAACCAAATTCTTTCAGCGGTCTTTCCCTTGAGGTCTGCAGACATTTCCTGCCAGACGTTCTTTCTCCCTTTTGTCCACAGGAAGGCTTTTTTATTAAACGGCGTTAGTATAAGTAGAAGCAGACTATAAAGCCTTATTGATAAATTATATAAAAATATAAACACGTGTTTGGGAAATTTTCCATGCAAAGGTACAATCCTGCATTGGATTTTTTATTTCAAATTTAATGATAAAAAAAGGGCTGTTTAACGACAGCCCTTTTTATGTTATCTGGTTTTATTATTAGCTGTGTGTAGAAAGATATTTTGCAACGCTTTCTCTTGTAGCCTGCATAGCATCTTTGCCTTCTTCCCAGTTAGCAGGGCAAACTTCGCCATACTTCTCATTGTGCTGCAATACATCAACCATTCTTAAGGTTTCATTTACATTTCTACCCAATGGGAAGTCATTGATAACTTCATGTCTTACCAAACCATTTTTATCAATAAGAAATGTTCCTCTGAATGCAATAGGTGCACCTTTGAATACTAATTCTCCTTCTTCATTGTATTCATAATCGCCACCCAATACGCCAAAGTTTGTCGCTATTGTTTTAGCAGTATCTGCTACGATCGGGTAAGTTACACCCTGAATACCACCTTGATCTTTTGCAGTAAGCAACCATGCAAGATGAGAATTTTCAGTATCGGTAGAACAACCTACTACGGCAACATTTCTTTTCTCAAATTCAGGAAGTAATTCCTGGAATTTTAGAATTTCAGTAGGGCAAACAAAGGTAAAATCTTTAGGATAGAAGAAGAATACTACTTCTTTTTTACCCAGGTATTGATCTAATGAAAAGTCGTCCACGATTTCATCTCCATTAATTACTGCGGGAGCGACAAATGAAGGTGCTTTTTTTCCAACTAAAGCCATAATTGTAATTTTTATTGTTTAAAAAGTTAATTAATTTTTATTGTATCCTCGGGGTTATGTTTCTGACCTGTAACATGAACCCGTATATCTTCAATGTTGAAATTTTTGATTTTCTTTCTGCTAAAATATTCTCCTATTAATTTATTTAATTCCTGATCATCAAAATCTATTATTTCTTTAGTTTTCATGCAATAGATATGGTTATGATATTCCATATTCGCATCATACCGTTGTTGATCATCAGGAGACAATACTTTATATACTAGTCCTGTACTTTCAAATGTGTCAAGTGTTTTATATACTGTTCCCAGAGAAATGCTTGGATTGGTAGGCCTTATGTATTCATATATTTGTTCAGCCGAAGGATGGTTGTGAAGGTTTAATAAAGCCTGATATATTACGATCCTTTGCTGGGTCACCTTAATATTTGCCTTTAGCAGCTTTTCTTTTAATTCATCGTACGATAAATTCTGATTAAAGGGGCTCATTTTAAAATAAAACTTATTAGGTGATAATAATTCTTAATAACAAATATACCTTTATAAATTCAAAAAAAGGAAATAACGGTAATTTATTTTTTTATGCTAAATTATAGCAAGTCAAAAAAAAAACCTCCAGGTGAAAGGAGGTTTTTTCAATTAGTAATAAAAGGTAAACTAAAGGTAAACTATTAATCAAATAAAGTTTTTTTAGCCATTACTGATTTACCTACATTAATATTTTTTATTTCTGAAATATTTTCAGAATTTCCTTTATCTATACTTTTGGGATGTAAAAAACCTAGTGCTAAAACCAAAAATAATGTTATGATCTTAAGGAGAAAAATAAAGTTGCTGCTATTATCAGGTAAACTCATATTAAATTGGTTATTTTCCTTTTATACGTATTGTTGGTAAAAGGTAAACGAAAATAGTAAATTTTTTATAAAAATTATAAGCATATAAGTAAAAAATATTTTCTTTTCGGTAAAATTAACAAAATCATGGTTAAAGTTCTATTTGTTTGTCTGGGAAATATTTGTCGTTCTCCCATGGCTGAAGGAGTTTTTAGAAAGATGGTAGATGACGATAAGCTAGACCCATTCATCAGTTGTGATTCATCAGGCACTTCATCTTATCATATAGGGGAATTGCCTGATAAGAGAATGCGGGAAACTGCACAGAGGTTTGGTATTCAGCTTACTCATAAGGCCAGGCAACTTAAAGTTCAGGATCTTGAAGTGTTTGATTACATCATTGCAATGGATGATTCTAATCTTTCTAATATTCATTTACTAAAGGATAAGTGCAAAAGTATACGATGTAATTTCTTTTTGATGCGAGAGTTTGATGATTTCAAAAACAGTCCGGATGTGCCTGACCCTTATTATGGTGGATCGGATGGTTTTATAGAGGTGTTTGATATTCTTGATAGAAGTTGCAGAAATCTCTTAGAATATATTAAAAAGGAGCATAAAATTTAGTAATGGATATAGATACACTTAAGAAAGTTTTTGAAGATCATTTAGGGAAAGCGGTTGATATTTATTCGCTTCATAAATTATCCGGTGGTTGTATCAATGAAGCTACCTGTATTTCTACATCTGCCGGTGAGTTTGTGGTTAAGTATAACTCCATTCATAAGAAAGCAATGTTTGTTTGTGAGCAGGAAGGCCTGGAGGAATTATCAAAAGCCTCTGTATTTAAAGTACCGGAGGTTATTGGGGTAGGAGAAACAAGTTATGATTCTTACATACTAATGGAATACATTGACAGTGTTCCGGGAAAAGCAGATTTCTGGTCAGATTTTGGTCAACGATTGGCTATGCTTCACCGTGCAAGCAACAGTCATTATGGTTTTAAAAAAGACAATTTTATAGGTTCCCAGTCCCAGCATAACAATTATAATACGGATTGGATTGATTTTTTTGTTAACCTACGCCTTGGTGTTCAGGTTAAGCGCGCTGTAGATTCCGGTTGGTTATCTAAAACGGATGTGGAAGCTTTTGATATGTTGTATGTAAAACTTTCTGACTATTTGATAGTCGAACCTCCTTCATTATTGCATGGAGACCTGTGGAGTGGAAATTTTATGATAGGGAGTGACGGAAGAGCTGTATTAATTGATCCGGCAGTATATTATGGCAACAGAGAAGTAGATATTGCTTTTTCTAAATTGTTTGGTGGGTTCAGGGAAGAATTCTATAAAGCATACTTTGAAGAATTTCCGGTTGAGAATGGGCTGAACGACAGGGTTGAACTTTACAATTTATATCCACTGCTTGTTCATGTCAATTTATTTGGAGGTTCTTATGTCAACTCCGTTCGGGCCATTCTCAACCGTTATTCCTGATTATTTTTTTGCTGAGGATTTGGTTTTTGCCGCTTTGGGTGCTTTTTCCGAGGAAGCTTTCTCCTCTTTCACTTTACTTTTTTTCTCTTCTTTTGCCTCTGTAGTTTTTTCTTTTTTCTCTTCTTTGTTTGTGAAGATTTCAGGCATAAAAGTGTGTAATGTGTTGTACCAGGCAACAAGCTTTTTCATATCTGAGGCATATACCCTTTCTCTGTCAAAGTCAGGTAAAACTTCAGACATAAAGTTTTGAAGTTCTTCTGTACCTGATTTTACATCAACAGGTAATTCCCCACCGTGCTTTTTAAAAATATTTTCAAAAACATCTTCCAAAGGGACAGAGCCTTCTTTGTTGGTGGTGTAAATTGAAATTTCCTTTAATAGGGAAACTCTGTTACTGGCCGTAGCAATTATCTTGTTTTTCTGTTCGTCAATTGTTTCCAGAATAACACCATTGCGTGTAGGTTTAACAACCTTAAATACCCCACCTTTCCCTGATACTGAAGCTATTTCTTTTAAATCCATCTATTATATATCACTTTTTAAAGTTTAAAATGCACAGGTACAGTAGTTTGCATTTTGTAGCCAGGTGCGTTAAATTTAAGCAATTTAACAACTCTTAAGGCTTCATTTCCACAACCTCCGCCAACATTTTTTACCACACTTGCACTGGTAACGGTTCCATCTTCCTGTAAAATAAAACTTATAATACATTCTCCCTGTATTCTGTTTCTTTTCGCAACAGGCGGATAAATTATATTATCCTGAATAAACTGCACCATAGCTTCTTGTCCGCCGGGATAATGTTCAGCTACAGGTATAACCTTTTCTGATTGTGCAAAACAAGCGAATGAAAACAATAAAAGAAAATTGATAAGAAAGAATTTTTTCATAGTATGTAAATCTTTGTTAGTTCAGGTAAATATATAAAAAATAGCGAATAATTTCCTAAAAAAATCCTAATTATGAATCGCTATTCTGGATAGTGTTAACGATAAATGACAAAATTTGTTCTCTTCCCATGCCTGTTTCCGCCGAAGATTTAAAAATTACCGGTAATTCCTCCCAGTCTTTTTTAAGCTCTTTTTCAAAATCTTTAAGGATATTCAGTGTCTTGGTACCTGACTGTTTGTCTGTTTTGGTGAAAATAAGTGAAAATGGAATCTGGTTTTCTCCAACCCAGGAGATAAATTCAAGATCTATTTTTTGTGGGGGTATTCTTGAATCAATCAAGATAAATACGCAATAAAGATTTTGCCTTTTCAACAAATAATTACGAATCATTTTTTCCCAATCAGCTCTTTTTTCTTTACTGATTCTTGCCCAGCCGTATCCCGGTAGGTCAACCAGATACCAGCTTTTGTCTATAAAAAAATGATTGATGACCTGAGTTTTGCCAGGCATTGAGGATGTTTTCGCCAACTTGTTTCGTCCGGTGAGCATATTTATCAAAGAAGATTTGCCAACATTGGATCTTCCTATAAAGGCAAATTCAGGCTTATCCGTTTGAGGACAGGATTGGTAATCTACACAGCTGGCAATAAAACTAGCTTCTTTAATAATCATTCTGGTATATTTTGTTTAATATAAACTTTTAAGAAAAATAAATATATTTATCTTTACGTTAAATTGTATAAAATTAATTTAAATAAAAGGTAAAATGTTAATTAGCAGGGTAATTCTTTTCTTGTGTTTTTTGTTATTTTCAAGTTTCCTTACACAAGAGGTTTTTTCTCAATCAAAAGAAATAAAGAATCTCGAAAAGGAAGCAAAGTTATCATATAAGCTGGAAGAATATAGTGGGGCATTAGAATTTTATTTGAAACTCGATAGTCTAAGCCCTAACAACCCTGAGTATCTTGCCCAGATTGGCCGTTGTTATTTGTTTTCTCATCCTAAGACCAAATCCTTACAGTATCTTGAAAGGGCTAAAAGTCTTGGATATAATGCTAATTTCCTGGATATGCACCTTGGACGTGCCTATCATTTTAACCATAAATTCGATATGGCTATAAAATCATACGAAACCGCAAAAAAAAGTATGAATCCGAAAAAGGATGCTGAAAATATCAAAATTGCAGATCGACTGATTGCGCAATGTAAGACCGGTATTGAGTTAATGGCCAATCCTTTGAAGGTTACCATTGAAAATATCGGGCCTACCATTAATAGCCCTTATCCTGATTATGCCGCAGTAATTTCTGCTGATGAGCAAGTGTTGATCTTTACATCAAGACGGCCAAATACAACCGGAGGCAAAAGAGATGAATACACCGGTGATTATTTTGAAGACATTTATATATCCTATAAAGATACGAGTGGAGAATGGGGTACGCCAAAAAACATAGGATCCAACATCAATACGCCCGGTCATGATGCTTCCATCGCCTTATCTCCTGATGGGCAGACCTTGTTTATTTATAAGGATGATGGCAATGGAGATATTTTTTATAGTATCCTTGAAGGTGACAAATGGTCTAATCCAAAAACAATGGGTGGTAATATAAATACACCCAGGAGCTGGGAGCCAAGTGCATCAATTTCAGCTGATGAAAAGACACTTTTTTTTACAAGTGACAGGCCAGGTGGACTGGGAGGGCGTGATCTTTACATTTCTAAGAGGCAAGCCAACGGCCAGTGGAGCGAGCCTAAAAATCTTGGGCCAAATGTAAACACAGAGTACGATGATGACGCTCCTTTTATTCATCCGGATGGGAAAACCTTATATTTTAGTTCCAAAGGACATAAAGGGATGGGCGGATTTGATATTTTCACCGTCGAGTATTTTGCTGAAACAGATAGCTTTTCTACACCAGTAAATCTTGGATATCCTATAAATACCGCCGACGATGATATTTTCTTTGTTTGGTCAGCCGATGGTTCCAGAGGGTATTTTTCTTCTATCAGAGAAGAAGGTTACGGCGAAAAAGACATCTATGTGGTTAGCCGTCCGAAACCAAAAGTCTCACTTATCGTATTAAAAGGGAAGGTCTATTCTGAGAAAAATGATAATACGCCTATAGGTGCCATGATTACCGTTACGGACAATGAAACAAATGAAATTGTAGCTGTTTTTAACTCTAATAGCCATACCGGAAGATATACCGTTATTATTCCTCCAGGTAAAAACTATGGTATATCTGTAGAAGCTCCGGGATACCTTAACTTTTCTGAGAACGTTTTTATACCGCAGAAAGAGGATTATCATGAATTTGTAAAAAATTTCAATCTTGAGCCGCTTAAGAAAGGAAGTAGAATTGTGCTTAAAAATGTATTTTTTGATACCGACAAGGCAGCATTAAGGAAAGAATCATATTCGGAGCTTGACAGGTTTGTAAAGCTGTTAAAAGAGCAGCCTGAGCTATTTGTGGAAATAGCAGGACATACAGATGATGTGGGTGATAATAAGTATAATCAAAAATTGTCTGAGCGACGTGCCCATTCCGTTGTTGATTATTTGGTTAGCAAGGGTATAGATAAAAAGCGTTTATTCCCTGTTGGATATGGGGAAGATTTCTTTATGGCTCCAAATGATACTGAAGAAGGCAGACAGCTTAACAGACGTACAGAGCTGATTATTGTCGACGATTTGAAACCTGGTGAAGATCTTAAAAACAGAAAAGGCCATTATTATCAGAAGAAAAATTAAATAAGGAACATATGTTTAAACCCAAAATAGTTTTTATAACGATCCTGCTTATGGGCATTTTATTTGCCGGCTCTCAGGCCAGTGCCCAGAATTCGAAAAAATTATTAAAGAATGCGAATTCATTTTTTGATAAAGGTCTTTACAAGGAAGCTATAGCGGCGTTTAATGAAGTTCTCAAATTGGAACCGGATAATGCAGAGGCTAATTATAAAATGGGGTATTCCTACCTTAAGACAATCAATAGAACAAAATCACTGCCTTATTTAATAAAAGCAAATAAAAGCAATCCTCAAATAGCAGAAGATATAAAATATTTGCTTGCAACCTCATATCATTTGAATCACAAGTTTGAAGAAGCATTCAAATTATACACTGAATTTAAGAAGACGCTGGATGTTAAAAAGAAGGCTGATTTAATTGCGGTAATAGATCGGAATATTTATGAGTGTGAGAATGGTATGGAGTATATTAAAAATCCTGTAAAGGCTAAAATAGAAAATCTTGGAGCCGTTATTAATACTCAATATTCAGATTTTGCACCTGTAATCACGGCAGATGAATCTATTTTGGTGTTTACTTCCAGAAGGCCAGGATCTACCGGAGGACAACTTGACCAGCGAAATGTACCTTATGAAGATGTATATGTTTCGTATAATAAAAATGGTAAATGGACAGAGCCACAGAATATTGGAAAGCCAATTAATACATCTTATCATGATGCAAGTATTGCCATTTCTCCAGATGGCTCTCATATCTTTATTTATAAAGATGATAATGCCGGCGATATTTTTATGTCAACCTTTGAAGGGGAAAGTTGGGGGAAACCTCAGGATATGGGAAAAAATGTAAATACCAAATCTTCGGAAACCTCTATTTCAATGACAGCAGATGGGAATACCATCTATTTTACAAGTAACCGGGATGTTAAGGAGAATAAAAATACAGAGGGTAGCAAAGGTGGGTTTGATATTTACATGAGTAAGAAGGATAAAAAAGGCAAGTGGGGAGAGGCAGTCAATTTAGGCCCGGTTATCAATACCCCTTATGATGAAGAGGCACCTTTTATTCATCCGGATGGTAGAACCTTATACTTTAGTTCCAAGGGGCATGCAGGCATGGGGGGCTTTGATATTTTTAAATCCACACTTCAAAAAGATGGTACCTGGAGCGAACCGGAAAACCTTGGATATCCCATCAATACAGCTGAGGATGATATCTACTTCGTTCTCTCAGCAGATAATAAACATGGATACTATTCTTCTGAAAAAGAAGATGGATTCGGCGAGCAGGATATATATATCATATCCATGCCTGAACCAGAAGAACTTGCTGCTATAGAATCAAAAGATGTGGCTATGGAGAATAAGGGTACAGGTATGAAGAAAATGAAGCCTATAGCCAAAGTTCAATCTTTTAACCCAATTACCATTCTAAAAGGTACAATTACGGATGAATTGACAAAAGAACCAATTGAATGCAAGCTTGTGATTACGGATAATGATAAAAATGAAGTAATTACCGAACTAAAATCCAATGCAGCTACAGGAGGTTATTTAGTTGTATTACCTTCAGGAAAAAATTACGGAATAGCAGTCGAAAAGAAGGAATATCTGTTTCATTCGGAAAATTTTGACATTCCTGAAAGCAACAACTATCAGGAGATTGTGAAGGATATTGAGCTTAAAAAAGTTATTCTCGGCTCTAAAATTGTCCTTAGAAACATTTTCTTTGATTTTGATAAAGCTACCTTGCGTTCAGAATCAACAGCAGAGTTAGAAAGACTTTATTTGCTTATGGTTGAGAATAAAGGCCTTAAAATAGAAATATCAGGGCATACAGATAATAAAGGATCTGCTGACTATAACAAAAAACTTTCCCAGGAAAGGGCTAAAGCTGTGGTTGATTATCTTATTAAAAAAGGTATAACATCTGACAGGTTAAAGTTTGCTGGTTATGGTTTTGACAGGCCTCTTGCTTCAAACGACACTGAAGAAGGAAGACAGCTTAACCGTCGAACTGAATTTGAAATAATTGGAAATTAATTTAAAATGTACCCATACATAATGAGGTTTATACAAGCATCTTTTATTTTATTGTTTCTTTTATTTTTGACTAATCCTTCTTTTTCCCAAAGTGAAAAGAAGCTGATTAAAGAGGCGGAAAACGCTTATTCAAATAATGAGAAAAGCAAAGCATTGAGTTTCTATTTAAAGGCTTTAAACCTTAAACCCGAAGATCCTGAGTTAAACTTTTTAGTAGGTAAATTATATCTGGAGACCATCTATAGAACTAAGTCTCTTCCTTATCTTCAGAAAGCTTATAAGATTAAGCCTGATGTAACTAAAGACATTCATAGGTATCTTGGAGAATCCTATCATCTGAATCATCAGTTTGATGAAGCAATGAAACATTATGAATTGTGCAGGACTACGCTTCCTTCTTCAGATCCCTTTATTGCTAGTATAGAGAGACGTATTTATGAATGTAAAAATGGAATTGAATTCGTTGCCAATCCTGTGGATGCCAACATTGAAAATGTGGGACCAGTTATTAATTCCACCTATGCAGAATATGCTCCCATTGTAAATGCAGATGAATCAATATTGATTTTTACTTCCAGAAGGGAAGGGTCAACAGGTAACCTGGTTGATATGGAAGGTGTTTTTTATGAAGATATTTACATTTCATACAGAGTTAATAATAATTGGACAACGCCTAAGGGGATTAGTGCTGCTATTAATACCGATTACCATGACGCCAGTATTGGTATGTCTCCGGATGGTAAGACACTGTTCATTTATAAGGATGAAGGAAATGGGGATATCTTCGTTTGTAAGCTCAGAAAAGACGGTAGCTGGTCAAGGCCTGAACCGATAGGTACCAACATTAATACAAAAAAGCATTATGAAAATGCAGCCACGATCTCTGCAGATGGAAAAAGATTATTCTTTACAAGTGATCGTCCGGGCGGAGAGGGTGATACAGATATCTATGTAAGTGAGTTGGACAGTAAAGGAAAGTGGGGCCCCGCAGTTAATCTTGGGCCAAAAGTAAATACACCTTATCCTGAAGAGTGTCCATTTCTTGATCTGGATGGTAAAACTTTATATTTCAGTTCCAGAGGACATAAAGGAATGGGAGGTTTTGATATTTATAAAACAGTCTATGATGAAAAAGCCAAAACCTGGTCTGAACCTGAGAACTTAGGCTACCCTATTAATTCAGCTGATGATGATGTTCATTTTGCACTTTCCGGGGATGGTCGTCATGGATATTTTACCTCTATTAAGGAAGGCGGTTTTGGCGAAAAAGATATTTATAAAATCAATATGCCTCCAAGGGATGATTATGATGACCTTATTTCTAAAATTGAGTTGATTATGGAGAAGAAGATTGAAAGAGATACGGTACAGGCCGTGAAAAAAATGGAAGAGCCTAAACCGGTTGAATTGTTTCCTGTAACGTTAAGAGGAAAGGTTTCTGAAATATCATCAGGTAATACATTAAGCTCTTTAGTGCAACTAAATGATGAAAATGGAAAACTCATCAAAGAGGTTAAAACCGGAGATGACGGTTTTTTTGAGTTTGTGTTTAACGAAGATAAAGAAAAGAAATATAACCTGACAGCAAATAAGGAAGGTTATGGGTTTACGTCTAAAGGGGTATCCATACCTGGTAAAGGACCTGAAGCGAAAGAATTAGTACAGGATCTGGGTTTGAAAAAACTTGATGTAGGGGCGAGGTTTATTCTGCGTAATATTTATTTTGACTTTGATAAAGATGTTATCAAGCCTGAATCAAAGTCTGAACTTGATAAACTGCTAAAGCTTCTTAAAGAAAATAGTAGTATGAGGGTTGAAATCGGGGGGCATACAGATAGCTTTGGTTCCAACAGTTATAATCTCGACCTTTCGCAAAGAAGGAGTCAGGCAGTAGTAAACTGGTTAATTAACAACGGTATTGATCGCTCCAGACTTATTGCAAAAGGTTATGGGGAAGAACAGCCACTGGCTTCTAATGATGATGAACAGGAGGGTAGGGAGCTAAACCGTCGTACAGAGTTTAAAGTGTTGGGCAAATAAAATAAGACAAGCCTAACTGAATAGAAAAAACCGGAGGAGATAGTCTTCCGGTTTTTTGTTTTTTCCCTAATGAGCATTATTAATTTGCACTAAGGCCTCTTCAATAGAATGCACAGGTAATTGACATGTTTTATTGTAGCAGACATAAATGGTCGTTTTACCATTTATTGCCATCCGATCCCGGAGCAAAGCTAAGTCGCTGTTTTCTTCACATGCTACAACTATTGCATTAGGAAGGTAATGTTTGTTCAGCTCTTTTCTAAGTTTGATATAATCTTTTCCTACTATGGCAATTTCTGCTGTGGGATGACATTGCATTGTATATAAATTGGCCCAATTAGATAAGTATGCGGGATCAGCATAAAGCATTTTTTTTACCCTTGAAAGCATTTTCCGGCTGTGTTGAATATAAGCGTCATTTTCAAGCATTAGTCCTAAAAAATATAGATTGGTAGCCATGACCGAATTAGAGGCAGGAACAACATTATCAAAAATTTCTTTTTTTCTGGCAATAAGCTTTTCTGCATTAATGTCGGTATAATAGAACATATCTTCCACCGGGTCATAAAAATTTTGCAGACAATAGTCCATAAGTTTCTTACTTTCCACTAGCCACTGCTCGTCAAAACTTGCCTGGTAAAGATAAAAATATGCCTGAATGACAAAGGCGTAATCCTCAAGATTTCCGTCTACAGACATTTTTCCATCTTTATAGTTATGGTAAAGCTTCTGATTAATCTGCATTTTTTCGCGAATAAAATGAGCATTTTTCAGGATAAGCTCCATTAATTCCTCTTTCCCGAAACTTCTGTAACAGTCAATCAATCCTTTAAGACAGATGGCGTTCCATGAAGTGAGTATTTTATCATCTAATCCTGGATTAGTGCGTTCATAGCGTATGGATAGTAAGTTTTTTTTCCAACCATCCACCTTCGCTTTTACCTCCTCCATTGTTAAGTGGTTTTTATTAGCAAAAGCTTTGTCTGACAGTGATTTAAACAGTATGTTGTTTTCCTGTTCCCAATTACCCCTGTTTTTGACATTATAGTAATCTTTAAACAGTTCATAGTCATCCTTAAGGATCTGCTTAAGTTCATCAGAGGTCCATACATAATATTTCCCTTCTTCTCCTTCGCTATCGGCATCGAGGGCAGAGTAAAACGCTCCTTCAGGACTCAGCATTTCCCTTTTTAGCCATTCTATCGTTTCTTCAGCAATCTGTTTGTAATACTCATCTTTTGTTGCCTGGTAGGCTTCAGCATATAAGCTTAAAAGCTGTCCATTGTCATAGAGCATTTTTTCAAAATGTGGTGCAAACCACTCATTATCGGTAGAATATCTTGCAAAACCTCCTCCTATTTGATCATATATTCCACCATAGGCCATTTTGTCCAGAGTTAGCTTAACATGTTTTATAGCCGCCTCATTGTTGGTGATTTTATTATACTTTAACAGAAATGAATATATGGAGGGCATAGGGAATTTAGGGGCTTTGTTTGTCCCACCACATTTCCTGTCAAAGGTTTTTTCAAGTTTTTCAAATATAAATTCCAGATCCTGTTTTTCAAACGTTTCAGTTGTATCGGTAAGCCCATACTTTTGGATCTCACTTTGATTTAAGGTTTTAGTAAATTCTGTGGCAGAGTTTTCGAGGTCTGTGCGATTGTCCTTGTATGCTTTGGAGATTTGTTTTAACAAATGCCTCCAATGTGCAGGAGGAAAATAGGTTCCCCCATAGAATGGTTTGGCATCAGGAGTGAGGAATACGTTCAGAGGCCAACCTCCCCGTACGTTCATGGCTTGCAGGGCATCCATATAAATCTGATCAATATCAGGACGCTCTTCTCTGTCAACTTTAATATTGATAAAATTTTCATTCATCAATTCAGCTATTTCTTCATTTTCGAAGCATTCCCTCTCCATAACATGACACCAATGACAGGCTGAATAGCCTATGCTTACTAAAATTGGCTTGTCTTCTGCTTTAGCTTTTTCCAGCGCCTCTTCTCCCCATGGATGCCATTCTACAGGATTATAGGCATGCTGTAACAGATAAGGGCTACTTTCATTGATAAGCCTGTTGGCTTTATTTGGCGTGCTTACATGCTTTGTATCTTTATAGGTCATACAATTTGTTGATAGAGTTAATACTAATAGAAAAAGAAATTTAAAGCTTACTCTGAAGTATTTGCAGTTCCTTTTCCACATTAAATATTTTTTCAAAACCTTTAACTTTTTCTATTGTTTCTTTTACAAATCTATGGTGGTTTTCAGAAGATGGATGGAAGGGTTTATGATGTATTGCTTTAAGAGTTTTTTTCCATTCTTTATTTATTTTTCTGGTTTCTTCGGGAAAATAAGATTCTGAAAATTTCTCCCAAATGTATTCTTCTGCTACTTCTGAAGGGTGTATCATGTCTTTGCCATAAAACCGATAATCTCTAAGGTCATCTATCATCAATTCATAGGAAGGGAAGTATTCACAAGCAGAAAAAGTTTCAGTTATTTTGTGAATGGCATACCTGAGTATGCTTTTGCTAACACTATTTAGAGGTATGGAATCTTTGATATGCCTGACAGGGCTGAGCGTAAAAATGATTTTGATGCCCGGATTTAGTTTTTTTATTAGCTCATAGCTTTGCCTGAATGCCTGTATGATCTCCTCGGGTGCTAGTAAATGCTTTACAAATTCAGTTGCAGGTATTTTATGGCAGTTTGCAACGGGGAGCATATTCGCTTTACGCTTATATATAAAGGATGTACCAAGGGTTATTGTCAGAATATCTGCATCTGAAAGTTCCTTTCTTAATGTTTGGGAACGTTGATTATAGGTTTTAAGAACCTCGTCTTTTGATGTACCGGAAATTTCAGAATGCAAATCAAAATTATACCAGATGCCATCTCTTTCTAAAAATGATTCATCTGGGGGCTGTGTGTTTTCTATGCTCTTCTCCAGTATGGAGAATATGGAAACCGGATTGTAGATTATGCCAAAGGGGTTAATGCTTACATTGAATTTTAAGTATTCCAGCTTTTTCCCGATGACATTAGAAAAGCAAGAACCTATAGTGATTATCCCTGAATTATGGTCAAGTTGGATGGGAGATTTCGCTATTCGTAATTCTGTTCTAAACATGTACCTGATTTGAGACTAAGTGCAAGCTACTAAAAATATTATAGAAAGTCATTTTTGGCTCAGGCAATAAAAAAAGCCTTTCGTTTGGGAAAGGCTTTTTTATAAATAATGTTTGAAAAGACTAAGCAGGAATTACTTTGAACTTTACATCTTGCTTAACTTCTTTATGAAGATCAAGATAAGCTGCATATTCTCCTACTTCTTTTATATCTGTCTTAAAAGATATTTTCTTTCTGTCTATGGAGAAACCTTTATCTTTCAATGCATCAGAAATTTGAAGAGTGGTAATAGCTCCGAATATTTTACCTGTTTCGCCTACCTTGGCAGGTATTTCAAGTACCATATCTTTAAGATTGTCCGCAATAGACAGTGCTTCAGTTTTAATCTTTTCTGCTTTGTGAGCAGCCTGTTTAAGGTTTTCCGCAATTACCTTTCGGTTGGATTCATTAGCGATAATTGCAAAACCCTGAGGTATAAGATAGTTTCTGCCATATCCCGGCTTCACTTTAACGGTATCGTTCTTATATCCTAATCCTTTTATATCTTCTTTAAGTATAACTTCCATGGCTAAAATTATTTTAATGAATCTGTAACATAAGGAAGCAAGGCAATATGTCTCGCTCTTTTCACAGCTTGTGCAACCTTTCTTTGAAACTTAAGGCTTGTCCCGGTAAGTCTTCTTGGAAGGATTTTACCTTGCTCGTTAACAAATTTAAGCAGGAAGTTCGCATCTTTATAGTCTATGTATTTAATGCCGTTTTTCTTGAACCTGCAGTATTTTTTCTTGTTTTCAGTTCTGTTAACTGATTCGTTTACTAGTGTCATGCTTTTTCCTCCTGTTTTTCAGTAGATTTCTTGAATTCTCCTTTTTTACGCTTGATGTTATATTCAAAGGCGTGCTTATCAAGTACTGTGGATAAAAATCTCATAATACGTTCATCACGCTTGTATTCGATTTCTAATGACTTAATAATGTTAGAAGAGCCTTTGAATTCAAACAGATGATAGAATCCAGTAGTCTTGTGATTAATAGGGTAAGCAAGCTTTTTTAGTCCCCAGTTCTCGTCATTTACAAGTTCTGCTCCGTTTTCTTTGAGCACGTTTCTGAACTTTTCTACGGTATCCTTCATCTGAGTATCAGATAAAACGGGAGTTAATATGAATACCGTCTCATAATTTTTTACTTCCATGTTATAATTTAAATTTTACAATTGGGATGCAAAGATATTGTTTCTATTATGTATTTCAAAATTTAGCCGCAAAAACTTATTTAACTATAAACTCAGCTTCTCCAATCTTAAATCCATCAGAATAGATTTCTATACGATGTTTTCCAAGCTTGTAATCACTTCCTTTAATATAATCAAAATTTACTCGTTCATTTTTATTTGCAAATAGGATGGTTCTTTTATCAGTAAATACGGTTTCCTTGCCTTCTGCCATAAAGGTTCCTCCACCGGTATTCATGTCAAAAAGACATGTGCCATCCGGTTCGATGAGGCGCATAAAAATGTCCTTACCTTCATGTTTGGCAATTTTATTGTCTCCGATATTGAACTTAACTCTTAGTTTATGAATGTATTTGGCTCGGATTTCTTCCCCGTCTTTAATTTTATTTTTCGGAGTAACTGCTTCGATTTGTATGTTTTCTGCCTGAAGCGTAGAGGCCATGGCAACTTTATGCGCCAGCTCTTTTCTGGACATGGTAAGTGACTGAATGGAGTCATCTTTTGCCTGAACTTTCTTTTCCAAGCCTTGATTCTGAGCAAACAGGGCATCTCTTTGTTCTGTAAGCTGCTTTATTTTAACGTCGGAAGCTTTTAAGAGATCAACGTACCCTTCAGCCTTCTCTTTATACTCCCTCATAATCCGGCGTGCGCTGCTGGCATCCTGAGTAAGTTTTGCCTTGTCAGTTTCCAGTTGGGCAATCATAGCATCAAGTTCATCAACTTTTCCTCCAAGTTCCGCTATGCGATTTCGGCTGATTTCCAATTGTGTGCGCACTGAGTCTAATTGAAAAAGTGTACCAGCTATTTCTACATCTTTTTCCTGAATGGTCAGATCCTTGTTTTCCAATTCCTGTCTCTGATTATAATTGAAAAATAATTGTATCCCGTTAATGGAAAGGAGTACAATTATAAAGGCAATTATTAAACCTTTTCTATTGCCTGCTGCTGTCTTTTTTTTCTCTTCAGCCATTTTATTTTTATTTGATAAACTATTGCTTCTTAATAAAATTATGTAAAATTAAATATTATTAATCATTATTCAATTTTTTAGTTCAACGTTTTTGTCTGACTCCTAATTTCGTACGTATGAAACTAACTAAAATGTATTGGGAAGAGCGTTATAAAAACGACCAGACCGGTTGGGATACCGGTGAGCCAACGCCACCCATTGTTTCTTATATTGATCAGCTAACAAACAAAGAAATACGCATTCTTGTTCCGGGATGTGGTAATGCTTATGAGGCAGAATATATTTATAAGTCCGGGTTTAGGAATGTTTTCCTGTTGGATATCACGGCATTGCCTCTTGAAAACTTTCACAAACGGGTTCCTGAGTTTCCTGAAAATCAGTTGATTTTAAATGATTTTTTTGTTTTTAGAGATAAATTTGATCTGATTATTGAACAAACTTTTTTTTGTGCATTGAATCCTGAATTGCGGTCTGATTATGCAAAAAAATGCCATGAATTACTTAACCCACAAGGGCATCTGGCCGGTTTACTCTTTGATGACCCTTTAAATGAAGATAAACCACCTTTTGGTGGTTCTAAAGAGGAATATATTTCCTATTTTCGTCCTTATTTTAATTTTAAAATTTTTGAAACATGTTATAATTCTATTCCGCCAAGAGCCGGAAGGGAGTTATTTATAAACCTGATAAAAAAATGAACGTATCTATACCTAATTTACAACATGTTGATTCCGGTAATTTCTTTTTGATGGCTGGTCCCTGTGCTATAGAGGGACGGGATATGGCACTTGAAATTGCAGAACAAATTGTCAATCTTAGTAATAAATATTCCATACCGTATATTTTTAAGGGTTCCTACAAAAAGGCCAATCGTTCCAAATTGGATTCTTTCACAGGTATAGGTGATGAAAAAGCGCTCAAAATACTTAAGGAAGTTGCCACGACTTTTGGTATTCCTGTGGTAACGGATATTCATGAATCTCAGGAAGCAGCTATGGCGGCAGAGTATGTGGATGTATTGCAAATTCCAGCTTTTTTGTGTCGTCAGACAGATTTACTTACCGCTGCGGCAGAAACAGGCAAGGTGGTGAATATAAAAAAAGGACAGTTTATGTCAGGCCAGGCCATGAAATTTGCCATAGATAAAATTCATTCACATGGGAATACTAATGTTATTCTTACCGATCGTGGTAATTCTTTCGGGTATACCGATATGATTGTTGACTTTAGGAACATTCCTGAAATGCAGGCGCATGGTGTGCCGGTAGTAATGGATGTAACGCATTCTTTGCAACAGCCTAATCAGGCATCAGGGGTAACGGGTGGAAGGCCGGCATTGATCAGTACAATCGCTAAGGCTGCCATTGCTACAGGTGCAGATGGAATTTTTATAGAAACTCACCCTAATCCTTCTGCTGCAAAATCGGATGGAGCAAATATGTTACCTCTTGATATGTTAGAAGATTTATTGAAGGTTTTGGTGAGAATACGGGAAGCGGTTAGATGAATTTTGAATTCTTAATTTTGAATGTCATCGCGAGGCTTTTGATGGCTGTGGGAGATGGCAGCCGTGGCGATCTGTTTGAGTAAAGAAATGTTTTTAGTCTTGATTTGGCTTCATGCCGGCAGATCACTTCGTCGTTCCTCCTCGTGATGACGTTGGGTAATTATTCATATTCTGAGTTTAAAATGCTGCTTGGGTTGTTTTTTTCTGAAAAAGACCAGGCCTATATAGAAAAGGTCTATCGTTAAACTTACTTCAGGATGAGCTTTAATTTCTTCCCAGGCTTTGGCCATTTCCTTTGACCAATAGATGTCATCAAACACAAAGACACTTTCTTCTGTAGCCTTTATGAGACATTCTTTAAAATATCTCATGGTAGGTTCGAACCGATGGTTGGCATCAAAAAAAACAAAATCAAGGGTAGTGGATTTGTGGACAAATTCCGGTAAGGTTTGGTCTATGTTGCCCTTAACCAGTGATATGTTGCTGCAATTTAGGTTAAGGAAATTTTGATTTGCAATCTTTGCAGTTTCAGGACAACCTTCAAAGGTGTAAATTTTACTTTCTGGACATGCTTTGGAAAGGTAAATGGTCGTAATTCCCAGAGATGTGCCTAAATCTACTATGATTTTTGGGCGGGTATGGTTAGCAAGCCTGTAAAGCAACCTTGCAAGGCTTTTACTTTTTTCAGAATTACGAGCTATATCCGCTATGCTTCGAGTGGTATTGTTATTTATACGGCTTCCCGCACCCAGGTCGGTTATTTTTACTTTTTTAGAAGATTGCAGTAATTCCTTTCGGAGGTTCTCAATTTGATCAAAATCTTCAACAAGGTATTCAGATTTTATTACTTTGACGTAGAGGTTATATACAAATGGAGAATGTATGGAATGTTCATTCCCTGATTTTGCCAGGAAAGAAATATACCTCCCCAGTATACCAAGTTTGCTCACACGGAATAATTAATTAAGTTTAAAGGGAACAGTAAGTATGAATTCAGGAATTTTAACTTTAAAGTTTTTGCCGTCCACAACCCTTTCCATAAGATAAGTGCCTCTCATTTTTCCCATTTCAGTCTTAAGGTTGCATCCGGAAATGTACTCATGACTCTGTCCAGGTTCAAGCACCGGTTGTTGTCCAACTACCCCATCGCCTTCAACTTCTCTAACCAAGCCATTAGCATCATGTATATGCCAGTGTCTTTTCAATAGTTGGATGGTGTTATCACTGTTATTTTCTATAATGATGCGATAGGTAAATACATAATGAAATTGTGCCGGACTAGAGTACTCCGATTGGTAAGATGTGGAAACGCTTACTTTAACTCCTTCTGTTATTTCTGTTACCATCGTGGTTGGAATTTTAATGGGTTAACTTTTAAATTTAACCAAATAAAAGGTAAAGTCAAAAGTAAAAACAGTATATTTTATCTATCAATAATATTTTACACATGAATTTTAGAATTGAAGAGTCCTGGGAAAAACGAATATTTGATGAATTTGAGAAGCCTTACTTTATCCAATTAGTCGATTTTGTAAGTAAAGAAAAGCAATTACATGATATTTTTCCTCCCGAAAATTTAATGTTTTCTGCCTTTGATTACTGTTCTTTTGATAAGCTAAAAGTGGTGCTTTTGGGACAGGATCCATACCATGGATTTGGTCAGGCCAATGGGCTGTGTTTTTCAGTAAATGAAGGTCTTCGGCATCCTCCATCGTTAAAAAATATTTTTAAGGAAATAAAAAGAGATTTGGGAAAGGAAATTCCGGAGAGCGGAAATCTTGAACGCTGGGCTAAGCAAGGTGTTTTAATGCTTAATGCCACGCTGACAGTACGAGCTGAAAGTCCCGGATCCCATCAGAAGAAAGGCTGGGAAGTTTTTACCGATGCTGTTATAAAGAAAATTTCAGATGAGAAGGAGGGGGTGGTGTTTATTCTTTGGGGAGCCTATGCTCAAAAAAAAGGTGAAATTATAGATCATGATAAGCACCTTGTTTTAAAGGCGGCTCATCCATCGCCATTTTCCGCTGATCGGGGTTTTCATGGTTGTTCTCATTTCAGCAAAACAAATGAATACCTGCTTTCTCGCGGAGAGACATCTATTGATTGGTGAACGGTTTTAAAGTTGAAGCAGCTTCCGAAAGATCACAAATGAGAAGGAGTGGGGGATCCAAAAAAAGTGGTGGATTTTGACATCCACCACTCCTCCTCCGTTTGTGTCCCCACAAACGGGACGTTCCTGCACGAAGAAGAAAATGAAAATTTTTCAAGGGGGCAGATAAACTATTTTTAATTAATGGAAGCTTATTTTTATTTGAATGTTTGTGAGGACACAAACATTGGCGTATCCATGTCAAA
>JBKBXU010000028.1:0-23137 GCA_046313675.1 Cytophagaceae bacterium | reverse complement strand
CAGACCCGGATTGGCTTCCGTTGGAAGAAGCTTAATTTCCTTTAATTGTTTTAAGGCTTTATCAACAGCTTCTATTTTTTGTTCTACCTTTTTAAGCCTATTGTCATCTGCCAATCCAATAGCATGTCCTATTTTAGTTAGACGAATATCTGCATTGTCCTGACGAAGCAGTATCCTGTATTCAGCCCTTGAGGTAAACATTCTGTAAGGCTCTTCTGTCCCCTTATTAATAAGATCATCTATTAGAACACCAATGTATGCATCAGAGCGCTTTAATAACAATGGATCTTTACCTTGTACTTTAAGGTGAGCATTGATTCCTGCCATTAGCCCTTGCGCACCTGCTTCTTCATAACCTGTGGTGCCATTTATTTGTCCTGCGAAGAAAAGATTTTCTATAAGCTTTGTTTCAAGCGTATTTTTTAATTGAGTTGGAGGAAAGAAATCGTATTCTATAGCATAACCAGGACGAAACATCTTGGCGTTTTCAAATCCGGCTATTTTCCGTAAAGCTTTATATTGTACATCTTCGGGCAATGAGGTTGAGAAACCGTTAACATATACCTCTACCGTATTCCACCCTTCGGGTTCTACAAATATCTGGTGCCTGTCTTTATCCGCAAATCGGTTTATTTTGTCTTCTACAGAAGGACAGTATCTTGGCCCCAAGCCTTTGATTCTTCCTGCAAACATGGGAGATTTTTCAAAGCCGGTCTTCAGGGTTTCATGTACATCTTTGTTGGTATAAGTAATGTAACAGCTTCTTTGCGTCTTCAAGGGTTCTGTATCGGTAAAGGAGAACTTGCCCGGCACCTCATCCCCTTTTTGCTCTTCCATTGCCTCATAGTTCAGGGATCGGCCATCTACTCTTGGCGGAGTTCCGGTTTTCATACGTCCCGCCTCAAACCCAAGCTCAATCAATTGTTCTGTGATTCCTGTTGCCGACTTTTCCCCTGTTCTTCCTCCGCCAAACTTCTTTTCTCCTATATGAATGATGCCATTTAAGAAAGTTCCATTGGTTAATACTACAGATTTTGCAGGTATTTCTATTCCTAAACTTGTTCTCACACCACAAACCCTTCCCTTTTTTATAACCAGCCCGCTAACCATTTCCTGCCAAAAATCAACATTAGGCGTTTGTTCCAAAATGGTTCTCCATTCCTCTGCAAAGCGCATGCGATCACTTTGTGCCCGTGGGCTCCACATGGCAGGGCCTTTTGATCTGTTAAGCATTCTAAACTGAATAGCAGAACGGTCAGTTATAATTCCTGACATGCCACCTAAAGCATCAATCTCACGTACAATTTGCCCCTTTGCCACACCTCCCATGGCAGGGTTGCAGGACATCTGTGCTATGGTGTGCATATTCATCGTGGCAAGCAATACCTTAGAGCCCATGTTGGCTGCTGCTGCCGCCGCTTCACATCCGGCATGCCCGGCCCCAACCACTATTACATCGTATTCGTTAAACATATTTCTTTAGGTGTTCCACGTGGAACAGTTAATGTTTTATATTTATTAGTGTTCCACGTGGAACAGTTGTATAAAAATACACGGAAGTGTTTCACGTGGAACATTTACTAAAACAAAGATAAGCACGCATCTTCTTTTTTGCGCATCGCCAGTTTGTCTTTTTCCGATTTGTCTTTATAGCCCATTAAGTGTAAGACGCCGTGAATTATTACTCTTAATAATTCTGTTGATACGTCTGTCTGAAACTTGTTGGCGTTTTCGCGCACTCGGTCTATGCTTATGAATATATCACCTTCCAGTTGGTCGGGATTTTCTGAATTATCAAATGTGATTATATCTGTGAAGGTGTCGTGTTGGAGGTATTCCTGGTTCATAGAAAGCAGGTATTTGTCAGAGCAGAAAACAATGTTTAAGTCTCTGATGGAATGGTTTTCTTCTTTACATACCTTGATGACCCAGGTGCGGGTCTTGTCTTTCCCTTTTAGTGTAAAGTCGGTGTCTTCGGAAAAGAATCGAATGGATTTAGATGACATTAATCAAAGTAAAAGATTAATTCAACGGTTCGTCCCTCATCGCTGAAGTTTACCTCATCGGCTAAATGCTTCATTAGAAATATTCCTCTTCCTCCGATCTTGTCAAGATTTTCAGGAGCGGTAGGGTCAGGAAGATTAAGGTGGTCAAATCCGGGACCTTCGTCTTTAATGGTAAATCGTAAAGAGTTTTCTTCACAGACAGCCGCCAGTGTTACGTTTTTAGTCTTGTCTTCTTTGTTGCCATGCTTGATGGCATTATTAACAGACTCTGTTACGGCGACCATCATGTTGCCATAAATGTCGTCGGTAATTTTAAACTTCTCTTTTACATTATCTATAAAGCTTTCAACAATTCGTATGTTTTCCGCTAATGAAGGTATTTGTATTTTTAAAGAATCCATCTTCTTGCCCTAAAAATTTTGATTGCAATTTATTCTATTTTTCAATCTTTTGAAAATATTCATTCACCTCATCACGGTAATATGGTACCAATGCCGGAGAAATGGTTTTTAAAAAATCTATTTGTTTTTCTTTTGCTTTTAAGTACTTCTCAAATGATGGAGGAAGATCTCTTTTTAATTCCTTTCCAGTATTTGATTCCCGTTGATCATCGAGGTCTCGTTCTTTCATGGCACGCTCTGCTTCTAACAACCGCGTCATGATTTCCTGTTGTCTTTTGATCATCTCTTGGGTAATACGTTTGTTTACAAGATCAGTTTCTGTTTCTTCCATTTTTTTCACTATCTCACTCAATTGATCTCCGGCCTGTTTGCCGCCTTCGCCCGATTTTTGTAATTCTTTAATGGCATTACGTATCATTTCCTGTTGGGCAGCAAGCTTGGCAAGCTCTTCTGAAAGTTGCTGTCCTCCCAAGCCCTCTTTCTTAAGTTTATCTATTCGTTGGTTAAGCTGTTTTTGAAGTTCTCCAAGTCCGGGAGACTGTGACTTGCCTGGTTTTTTACACATCTTTCCTGAACCCATCATTGAACTGGCCATCTGTTCTTGCATTTGCTTTAAAACATCGCTCAGCATAAGCGCAAGGTTGTTGATAGAGGTCATGGCAAACTGCTGCTTTCCGGCAGCCATTTGAGGATGGCGGTTGCGTAAGGCATCCATCGACTCATCCATATATCCTTTCATTTGTGTTACTTCACGGGTCACGAAAGATCGAATTTGAAATACTCTTTTGGCAAGGGACAGCAAACTGTCTTCAATAATCTGGCTGTTGTCTTTCAACTTCAGCTGTTGTTGAGAAAGTGTTATGAACCGCGGATCTGATTGATTGATCTTGCGGAATTCTTTCATTAATTCTTCCTGCTCAAAAGAAAGGGTCAGCAGGTTTTCCAGAATGCTTCTCAGGTCATCAATGTTTTCCTGAGCCTGCTCTTCCTGCATATCCTGCTGCATCTGTGCCATTTCCTCACCCATCTTTTGCATCTTATCAGAGGCGTTCTTTTGTGAAGAGCCTGCTTTCTTGTTCTGATTGTTTTTTAGTTGTTCGGAGCTTTTCTGTTGCTCATTGGAAATGTCATTTTCCTGGCTTTCGGTATCCATCAAATCTTTCTTGTTTTCCAAAGATTCATTGATGTCCTTCAAGTCTTTTAAATCTTCCTTCAGGTTCTCAAATTCTTCATTCAGCTTTTCTTGTTCTTTCATGAGCTTTTCGTTGCTCATTTCTTTTTGTTCTGTTTTTTCGGCGAGGTCTTTTTGTTTCTCGGCCAGATCCTTCAGGTCTTTTACGATTTGATCCAGTTTTTGCTCAAACTTTATTTCCTTAAACATCTCCAGTGCTCTTTCGAGCTCCTTCTCTAGGGTGTTATCCTTTTTCTTTAGCTCATCAAGGGCTTTTTGTATTTGGTCTTTACTGGCATTGTCTTCAATCAGCTTTTCAAGCTCTTCATACAGTTTCCGGGTTTCTTCGTCCAACAGCTCATTCATTAGCTTTTGAAGCTCTTTCATTTTCTGCGATATCTCCGGATTAACCTCTTCAAACTTTTCTTTTTTCTGATTTAACTGTTCATTGTTTTTGTTCAGCTTGTCAAGATCCTGCTTTAGTTCGTCATGTTTTTTACGCAAGTCTTCCAGCATTTTTTTGTCCTGCCAGTTAAGCGTCTTTTTGGAACGAAGTTTTTCTTCGGCCTGTGTAATTTCTTTTTGAAGTTGTTTTGACTTGGAAAGTAGTTGGTCCATCTCCTTCTCGGCTTTCTTGCTGCTTTCCTCAATTTCTTTTCTAACCTCTCCTTTGTCCGGAATTTTGAAATGGAAGTTGCGGGTTTTTGTACTTTTATGCCCGTTTACTCCATCATTATCCCATACTTCCAGGTAATAATTTAGCTGTTTGCCCATGCCTATGCCCAGGGTGTCAATTACCCAGTCATAAAAGAAATTGCTTGCACGGTTTTTTGTGTCAACGGGTATTCGTATGGATTTATATCCAGACGTATTTGCCGGGTCTTTTTTGTCTTCTATCTGATAGAATAACATCAGTTTGGTAATGCCATAGTCGTCAGAAACGTTTCCTCCCAGGCTTATGTATTTGAACAGAATGGTGTCAGAAAACTGTTCCGCATTGATTAGAGGATGCTGGTCGGGAATAACTTGTATATAGCAGCTTATCGCTTTTTTTTGTGTAGAAAAGCGATTTGATAATTCAATCTTAAGATCTTCTGTCTGGCGAGCAGTTCTTCGAAATGTGAACAGGTTTTTATTTGGGCTTAATTTTTCTTTTTTTCCATCAGGAAGGGAAATCTGAAGCTCATCAGCATCTATGGTATTAAAGTTCCAATTAATCTCTGTGCCTTCCGGAACCGTAATGTTTCCTGCATTTTTAAGAACTTCGGATCCCTTGTTAAGATATTTGGGGTATATTACTGTGGCTTCAAAATTACGAAGGTCGGGACGTGCAAGTACCTCGAGTTGGTAGTTTTCCGAGCTATATCCGGCTCCTTCAAAGTAAAAGTTTTCTGAACGTTGTACATTTTTAAAACTGTAGGTGTACTCCGTCGCATTTTCTTTCTTCATTTTCCATCGTCTTCCATTATTAAAAATGTAGACCTCATTGGGGATTTCGGAACCGTCAATGGTTACTTTTACGTCAAAATTTTCATTTCTGAAAACTTTTAATGGCTTGTCTTCAATTATAAACTTAAATGGAGCAGGATAAACAAATTCTTTGTTATAATTTATTATTCTGGCCGTGCTTTCTGACAGGATCTCAGGGATAATTGCTAACATGAAAATGATCACAGCCAAGGGGGCTATGAGATATTTTGCGTATTTTCTGTTAATGCTTAGATTGACCGCTTCAGAAAATCTGAAGACGCCTAATTCTTTAGTTTTTTGTGAAATGCTGGCTTGTATGAAGGCATTGTCTGCTTCACTTAATTTTCTGCTAAGCTGTAAGGTGTTTAATAATTTATCACTGACGGCGGGAAAATGCATTCCAATCTGTTTTGCCGCTTCTTCGTCTGATAATTGTTTTCGTAAAGCAAATAGATGACTAATTGGGTTGGCTACCCATTTTATAAGAGCGAAAACAGACAGACCGACAAACCCACTGAATAGAAAAAACCTTATATAGGTACTGAAGCGCCCGTAAAATTCAAGCGTTGTAATAATAAGGTATGAGCTTAATACCAGCGCAAGAAAAATTATGGAGCCTTTCAGAAGTTGGTTTATATAGAACTTCCTTTTGTACCCCTTAAGATTGTTAATTATAATATCAAAAGCATTGTTTGCCATTAGAGAATTAACGTTGCTGGTATAAAAATATTACAGATCCCGGTAATACTAACGGGATCTGTAAATATCATTGTTTAATGAGTATTCGGTATTAAAGCGGTTGTTGCTTTGGAGTAAGGAATACCTCGCTGAAATCTCTGTATTGCATTGCATTTGTGTGGAAGTTTTTAACTTCTGCCTGAAGAAGGTTATATCCTTCATCATACCATAGTATGATGGCCGGAGCGTCTTCCATAAGAAGATTTTCTGCCTGCATAAAATGTTTAAATGCCTCCTGGTCGTTTTTAGCGCTCAAACCCTTTTCATAAAGCTCATCGAACTTGTCATTCTTATATCTTAACATGTTAGGGTAAGATTGGGCATTGCGCTCCTGAGGAACGGTTTTGCCATAGAATAACCATAAGAAGTTTTCAGGGTTTGGATAATCGGCAATCCAACCAACTCTGAAGAATTGTGATTGTCCGGAAATCATTTTTTCAACTAATTGTGCATGAGGGATCAGGTTCAGCTCCATCTCGATATTAAGATTTTCTTTTAGCTGTTTTTTGATCTCTTCTGCAACAGGAATGTTTCTTTCTCCATCAGCATTCAAATCCAGAACAACTTTAGGGAAACCTTTTCCATCTGGATATCCTGCTTTTCTAAGATAGAATTTAGCAGAATCTATGTTTTTGTTGTATCCTTTGATTTTAGAAATATCATAACCCCTGTCTTCAAAAGTCGGAGGTGTGATACCATGGAATCCTGCAGCATAACCATCGCCATTAAGTACAGCTTCTTTGATAAGATGTCTGTCAATGGCGAAAGAAAGAGCTTTTCTCACATTTTTGTTGCTGAATACACCATCATTTAGGAAGGCATAAATATGTGTAGCCATTTCAGGAGAGCTTTGTAGCTCATACTGTCCGTATTCTCCTTTTTTAGACTGAGCTTCATCAAGAATTTCAATGATGTAATCCGTTGGCAAACGGTACATCATGTGCAGGTTGCCTTTTTTGAACTCAAGCAATTCCGTTTTTCTGTCTCTGATGAACCTAACTTTTATACCATCAAGGTAAGGAAGTTTGTTTCCGTCAGCATCTGCAAGGTGATAGTTCTCGTTTCTTTTAAGAATCACGGCTGTTCCTTCATCAATGTGGTGAACCTGGAAAGGACCGGTTCCTACAGCCTTCGTTCTCATGTCAAGGCCGTATTTGTCCAACGCTTCTTTAGGGAAAATAAAAGTAAACGGTCTTGCAAGGTTGTAAACAAAAATACTGTTAGGCTCTGTAAGGGTAAATTGTATCGTGTGAGAATCAATTACTTTGATACCTTCTACGCCATTTGCAGGTTTTTTGCCTCCGATGCTTGCTTCATAATGTTCGTTTGCGCCTTTAAGGATGTCTTTGAAAACGGTAAACCCTTGATTGTTAGCGTCCTGAGTGCAAAGTAATGTAAAACAATATTCAACATCTTTTGCAGTCAATTCGCGTCCTTTACTATTCGGAAAACACTCATCATCATGGAACATTATACCTTTTTTCAACTGAAAGGTGTAAATGGTATTAGTTGGGTCGACCGTATAATCTTCAGCCAAGCCTTTAGTCAGCTTCAAATCGCTTGGATTAAATTTCAAAAGGCCTTCATATACCTGAGTTGCAATTCTGTAAGAAATTGCATCGATGATATGGTGTGGGAATAAGTTTTTGAAGTAATCCGACTCATTGATGTTCAAAACTTCTCCGTAGTATTTGCCACCTTTTGTTTCGCGTAAACCGGCATTTCCGGAGCCGGATTCTTTCGCTGTATCGCAGGCATTTAGAAAGAGGCCTGCACACAACAAGGATGAAAGTATTAGTTTTTTCATTTAACCCTGAAAGTTAAGTTATGATAAATTATAATTTTCTATTTTAAGTAGCAATTTAACAAAAAAATTAACAGTATTCCTAATAATTAATCAATTTCAAGTAAAACGGGACAATGGTCAGAATATTTTGTTTCACTAAGTATTACAGATCGTTTTAATCTTTCGGACATAGATTCTGTTACTGTATGGTAATCGATGCGCCATCCAAGATTCTTCGTACGTGCATTTGCCCTGTAACTCCACCATGTATAATTGTGGGGTTCTTTATTAAAATGCCTAAATGCATCTAGGAATCCGTTCCCAAAAAACCTGGTCATCCAATCCCGCTCTTCCGGAAGAAAACCGGATGAATTGGCATTGGACTTTGGGTTATGAATATCTATGGCCTGGTGGCAAATATTAAAATCACCACAAATGATCAAGTTCGGGAATTTAGTTTTAAGATCATGGCTATACGTATAAAAGTCTTCCAGCCAGTTCATCTTAAACGCTTGTCGTTCCTCGCCACTCGAGCCCGAAGGCATATATACGTTTAGCACAGAAAAAGTTTCAAAATCCAAGCGAAGTACCCTGCCTTCATTGTCGTATTTTTCAATTCCGCAGCCTATGCAATGACTCAATGGTTTTTTCTTGGTAAGCGTAGCTACTCCGCTGTAGCCTTTTTTAATGGCCGGATGCCAGTAGATTTCGTAGCCGTATTGCCTGAAAATTTCAGGGTCAACATCTAAGGGGGTTGACTTGACTTCCTGCAGGCAAATTATGTCCGGGTCAGATGCTTTTAGCCAATCAATGAAGCCTTTTCTCAATACAGATCGAAGTCCGTTTACATTATAAGTGATTATTTTCATGTTGGTAGGCTAAACTGCTAAAGTTCGGAAAAATATTCGATGACGTACATTTTCAAAAGCCGTTCCTGTTCGTTCAGGTCAAATTTTGGAAGATTTTTAGTTGCTTCCCAATGTGGCCAACCATCTTTATCCAAACCCTGAAACTCATAAAAACCGGCAAGGCTAAGCACTTTGCATACCCCAAGGTGCATCAGGTCTTGCTTTTCTTCTTTTGAAAAACCTTTTTTGCCTTTTCCCAATTCCTGTACACCAATGAGAAAAAGTATGGCATCAAGGGTTGGTTTTTTCCCGATGGTCTTTGTCAGCCTCCCTACAAGAAACTCCCATTCCAGGTCTATGTCTGCTGATTTCATTAGATTTTTTTTATAAATTTAACACTCGGAATGTATTTTTAACAAGTTTCACCAGCTTTAAATTCTTTATATGATCATTAAAGGACTTATAGAGGACTTTATTTCTATTGTTTTTCCGACTTCCTGTGTTTGTTGCGGGACAAGTCTTGTCAAAGGAGAGGAGTTTATCTGTTTGTTTTGTAAAACAGGACTTCCTGTTACAAAGGATCACCTACATCCTTCCGGAAAACTTTACCAAAAGTTCTGGGGTAAAATAAAGGTCTCATATGTAATCTCTTTCCTGAAGTTTGTTAAGGGCAATCATGTTCAGAAAATTTTATATGAAATTAAATATAGGGGGAATAAAGAACTTGCTGTTTGCATGGGCCGGATGTATGGGAAGCTATTGCATGAGGCTTCTCTTTCTGATAAATTTGATCTTATTTTACCTGTTCCTTTACACCGTGCAAAGTTACGAAGGCGAGGTTTTAACCAAAGTGAAGCTTTTGCTTTTGGGCTAGCTCAGTCTGTTGATGTTGAAATGAATGCTGACAGTTTGATCCGTATTAAAAACAACAAAACCCAAACCCGTAAGAGCCGCCTTGAACGCTGGTACAATGTGGAAGACATATTCAGTATAAAAGATGAAGCGGCAATTCGAAACCAGCGGGTTTTGATTGTTGATGATGTAATTACAACAGGGGCTACTCTTGAAGCATGTTGTCAGGTTGTTTTGGATGCGGGAGCTAAAGATGTAAGCGTGGCATCAATGGCATCGGCAGATAATTAAGAATTGATGAAATTATACATCGGCAGCTAGTTTGCGAATCTTCCCGGAATCAAAAATTACTGCTCTGGATTCTTTGCTGTTTGCTATTTTTTCCATGGCCTTTGCAACGGTTCTTGCTTCTATGGCTTTATATTTTTTTAGGCTGCCAAGCAGAAGAGAAGAAAAAGCTTTCATGATAAATTCTCCGATCTTCTCGCCAATTCGGGTTTCTTTTCTATCGCCCAATAGGAGGGACGGTTGATAAATGAATAGGCGCCCAAAGTTTAGTTTTTCCAGTGCTTCCTGCATTTCTCCCTTTACTTTGTTGTAAAAGAAAAATGAATTTTTGTCTGCTCCCATGGATGAGATAACATGAAAGGAGTTGACACCGTTATTTTTTGCCTTTTTTGCCAGTTCTACTACCAGTTCAAAATCTACTTTCCTGAATGCCTCTTTTGAGCCGGCCTTTTTCATGGTTGTTCCCAGACAACAAAACACCTCGTCTACATCTGATGGCCAATCCATGGAGTTTATAGGATCAGCAAGCAGCGCTTTAATTTTTTCAGTTTCCCGGATTGAATTCTTTCTGCGTGTAAGGGCATAAATTTTGGAGAATTGGTTTGATTCATCCAAAACATTCAGTAATTCGGTTCCCACCAAGCCTGTTGATCCTGCAATTAGTGCCACTTTCATACGATCTGCTTTATAATATAAAAGCAAAAAAAGCCCTGGTTGTTTAACCAGGGCTTTTTGTATAAAGTTAGATTATTATTAGTAGTTAGTACCAGCCTGAATCATTGCACATCTGAAACCAATGGTTGCAGTACAAGAATCTTCAGCAAGGTATCTTCTTGTTCCCGGAGATAACCAGTAAGCTACGTCTTTCCATGAACCACCTTTGTAAACTCTTACGTGGTCATCGATAAGGCTCTGGAAGCCGGCTTTGTCATAACCTTTTTCTTCATCTAAGAATCCATTTCTTCTAAGAGGGTTAAGGTCATCAATATCCTGGAAAGAAAGAGGGCGGTATACGTCATAAACCCACTCACTTACGTTACCAGCCATTTGGTATAAACCGAAGTCATTTGGAGGATATTCGTAGATGTAGGTAGTGATCATTGCACCATCGTTTAGCTTTCCGGCTATACCTGCATAGTCACCACGACCTCTTTTAAAGTTGGCAAGGAATGCACCCATTTGTTTTCCGTATGGATTTCTAAGTGCATGGCCATCCCAAGGATAAAGTCTTTTGTGTGTTTGGTTTTCATCAAGCCACTGGTTTCCGATAAGGGCCTGAGCCGCATATTCCCATTCGGCTTCTGATGGAAGTCTGTAATTTGGAAGCACAACTCCTGATTCTAAAGGAATTCTTCCTCCGCCTTCAGGTACTTCAACTCCTGCATCTAAAGCAAGTTGGTTGTTAACCACTCTTGTTCTCCATACGCAGTAATCGTTTGCCTGAATCCAGTTTACACCCACAACAGGGAACATTCTGAAACCAGGGTATCTGAAATAATGCTCTACATACGGATCGTTGTAAGCAAGTTCACTTGCCCAAACGGTCGTATCAGGAAGAGCTGATTCATAAAACTCCTGAGATGAATCTCTTTGTACATAGAAAAGATATTCCAACCAGTGAATATTTGCTACTTCGGTTTCATCCATGTAGAAAGATGCTACAGTAACCGTCCTTTCAACGTTGTCACCGTTTTTCAAAAGATCTTCTTCAAATGAACCTAGTACGGTACGACCACCCTCTATATATACAAGGTTGGGACCTTCTGGCTGGCCACGGAAAGGCTTGACCTCGAAGCCGCCTTCCTCATTATAGGCCAATCCGGTGGTAGTACTTGACTTACCCGGATTTGTGCTTGTTGGATGGCCTTTCTGACACGCACCCAGAATGGCGGTTGCGGCCATTAGAAAGGAAATCCCTTTAAATACTCTAACAATTTTCTTCATAACCTGCTTATTGTAAAATTTATTTTCAAAATGGATTTGCCAATTTAAATAAAATATTAGAATTACACAAATACTTGATGTAATTATATTAAATATTTTTAAAATACAATATATTACTCCGACTAACGAGTAGAAATAATTTTTAGTATTGTGTATAAATAAAAACTGATTTTTTACCTGTCGTCAGAGATGTATGCTATTTAACGGGAAATATAACATTTGTGTTATGGATTTCAAAAATTTTTTTCAAAAATGAAGTTTGCCAATGGGTTCTGAACATAGGGACTGCACTTTATATGGGCGGGCTCGCTCCTTTAGAGTTCTGTGGTTATGGTCGGTGGTGTGGTACGGATAACATAGGGCTACACCCTATGTTAGGTTTGCGGTCGCTCCTTCAGAGCTCTTTGTTGTGACAGGCTGGCGTAATTTTGGTTTTATGTTGATTATACCTTTTGGATATAAGGCTACACTTTATATAAGGGCGGGCTCGGTCGTTCAGGGTTTGGTTATGGTTGGTGGTGTGGTACGGATAACATAGGGCTGCACCCTATGTTCGGTCTGTGGTCGCTCCTTCAGAGCTCTTTGTTATGACAGACGTTTTTGTGTTGATTATATCTTTTTAGACACAAGGCTACACTTTATATAAGGGCGGGCTCGGTCGTTCAGGGTTTGGATATGGTTGGTGGTGTAGTACTGGTAACATAGGGCTACACCCTATGTTTTGACTGCGGTCGCTCCTTCAGAGCTCTGTTTAGAGGCTAGGGTTTTCGTTTAGTCCCAGACATATCGTTCATCATAATCGACTTTATATTTTCGTAAAAAGCTGCGATATTCTTCCTGGAAGCTTTTATTTGCATGGTGAGCTTTTTGATTTTCGATATAAGCGACAACGATATCTACATGAGAAGGGTTTACCGAAAATGCTCCATATCCTCTTTGCCAGTAGAAATTTAAAAATTCATCACCTTGTGTTTTCATCCACTTAGATGACGTGGCTTTTAGTTCTTCTAAAAGCTTCATTAAAGGGATCTTTTGGGATAGGTTACAAAGAATGTGTATGTGATCAGTATATCCACCAATTTTTAAAGATGGACATTCCATTCTTTGGCAGATTCCGGAAAGGTATCCGTATATTTTGTCTTCTATTGTGGGCAAAATTAAAGGGTCTCTGTACTTAGTGCTGAATATTAAGTGCACGTAGTTTTTTACCAATGATTGGGGCATAGCTGAAAAAAGTATTTATATACGTGGCAAAAGTATGTATCATAATCATAATTGTCAATAGTTGAATGGATTATGATTACAGGTGCAGCTATGAACTTGCCCTGTAGGGGCAACACAGCATAAGGTAGGGTGCAGCCCTGCCTTAACAAGATCTTAAGTTCTGAACTAGGGTTTTTATATAAGACCGGCCTCTGATAACATGGCTACACCCTATATAAGACAGGGTTCGTTCCGTCAGAGCTTTGCGGTTATGGTTGGTTTTGTAGTACTGTAACATATGGCTACACCCTATGTTCGGTCTGCGGGCGCTCCTTCAGAGCTCTTTGTTATGATAGGCTGGCCTAATTTTGGTTTTATGTTGATTATACCTTTTTTGGATATAGGGCCACGCTTTATATAAGAAGGGCTTGTTCCTTCTGGGCTTTGTTGTTATGGTTGGTGGTGTAGTAACATAGGGCTACACCCTATGTTAGGTTTGTGGTCGCTCCTTCAGAGCTCTTTGTTGTGACAGGCTGGCGTAATTATGGTTTTATGTTAATTATACCTTTTTTGGATATAGGGCTACATCTTTTATTTAAGAAGAGCTCGTTCCTTCTGGGCTTTGTTGTTATGGTTGGTGGTGCTGTAACATAGGGCTACACCCTATGTTTGGGCTGCGGTCGCTCCTTCAGAGCTCTTTGCGATGGTATAATAGTTTTACTTCAAAACAGCCTCATCGGAAGAAATTTTTTCCAGCAATTCAATGGCTTCGCCGATACCGTTTACCTGTTCTATTATAAGTATGGGTTTGTTGTTTACTTCTTTAAAACGGCACTTTTTGGGATGTGATTGGGTAAATGTTAATATTCTTCCAAATACATCGGACTTAAAGTATTTCTCGTTTTCAGGGTTGGTAAAATAGGCCTTAATGGTTTCATTTTTTAGCATGAGCTTTTCAAACCCAAGCTTCTGTGCAAGCCAGCGAAGTTCTACGGTACGGCAAAGCTCCTTTACTTCATGGGGCATTGGGCCGAAGCGGTCAATAATGGAGTTTATAAAAGCTTCCAGTTCATTGCGGTCTTTCAGGTTGTCCAGGGTATTATACAGGCTCAAGCGTTCAGAAATATTGGATACATAGCTATCGGGGATCACTACGGCCAGATCTGTTTCAATAACACAATCGGTAACCAGGTCTTTCAGGCTTTTGGCATCCAGTTCTTTGCTGAATAGCTCACGGAATTCTGTTTCCTTAAGTTCTGAAATTGCCTCATCAAGGATTTTATGATACATTTCAAATCCCAGATCGTTTACAAAGCCGCTTTGTTCTGCACCCAGCAGGTTTCCTGCTCCGCGTATATCAAGATCCCGCATGGCCACCTTGAAGCCATCTCCCAGGTCAGAAAATTCCTCCAGAGCGCTTAACCTTTTTCGAGAATCCACCGGAAGGTTGATTGCCGGAGGGGTTAAAAGGTAGCAAAATGCTTTTTTATTGGAACGTCCAACCCGCCCTCTCATTTGGTGTAGGTCGGACAAGCCAAACATATGCGCCCTGTTTATGATAATGGTATTGGCATTTGGAATGTCAAGGCCTGATTCGATGATATTAGTAGAAACAAGTACATCGTATTCACCATCAACAAACTGCAGCATAACCTTTTCCAGTTTTTCTCCTTCCATTTGTCCATGCCCTATTGCCACTTTTGCGTCAGGTACCAGACGTAATATGATGTTTGCAATTTCTTCAATGTCTTTTATTCGGTTATGCACAAAAAATACCTGTCCGCCCCGTTTCAGTTCGTAACTAATTGAATCTCTAATAATTTCTTCATTGAATGCATGTATTTCCGTGGTTACTGGCTGACGGTTTGGTGGGGGTGTGGCAATAATAGACAAATCCCTGGCTCCCATTAAAGAGAAATGGAGGGTTCGTGGAATTGGTGTTGCCGTTAGTGTAAGCGTATCAATATTTACTTTAAACTCTTTAAGCCGCTCCTTTACTTTTACACCAAATTTTTGCTCTTCGTCAATAACCAGGAGGCCAAGCTCTTTGAATTTTATATCCTTACTTATAAGTCGGTGCGTGCCTATTAATATGTTTGTTTTTCCTTCGGCCACCCTTTTTAAGGTTTCTTTTACCTGTTGGGTTGTTTTAAACCGATTTATATATTCTACATTACAGGGAAATCTTGATAAGCGGTCACGAAAGGTTTTGTAATGCTGCATGGCCAGAATGGTTGTTGGCACAAGGACGGCCACTTGTTTGTTGTCACAAACGGCTTTGAATGCAGCTCTGATGGCAACTTCTGTTTTCCCAAAGCCAACATCTCCACATACAAGCCTGTCCATAGGGTTGGGCAGTTGCATGTCTGCCTTTACATCGTCTGTTGCTTTTGCCTGATCAGGGGTGTCTTCATATATAAAGGACGATTCCAGTTCAGCCTGCATATAACCATCCTGGCTAAAGGCAAAACCAGGAGCGGCCTTTCTCTTTGCATATAAGCTGATCAGTTCTTTTGCGATATCCTGAACTTGTTTTTTGGCTTTTTTCTTTTTGTTTTCCCATTCAGGTGATCCCAATTTGCTCATTACCGGCGGGGCGCCTTCCTTTCCGGTATATTTTGAAATTTTGTGAAGTGAGTGAATGCTGACTAATAAAATATCATCATCTCTGTAAATGATACGAATAGCCTCCTGCTGTCTGCCATTGACATCAACTTTTTCCAATCCCGCAAAACGTCCTACCCCATGATCCTGATGGGTAATGTAATCACCGGGTTTTAAGGTTCTGAGCTCTTTAAGGGTAATTGCTTTTGATTTACTATGCTTTTCCTTAGCCTTATACCGGTGGTATCGTTCAAAAATCTGGTGGTCGGTGAAGCAGGTAATTTTGTTTTGGTCATCAATAAAGCCTTCCCTTAGGGAAATGTTGAGTGTGTTAAATTTTAAAAAAGGATCAAGCTCTTCAAATATGGCCGTAAGCCGGTCAAGCTGCTGGTGAGAATCAGAAACAATGGTATTAGAATAACCTTTTCCCTGAAAACCATTCAGGCTTTCCGTCAGCAATTTGAATTCTTTGTTAAATGATGGCTGGGGCTTGGAAGTAAATTCCAGCACTTCAGCATTTTTATAGTAATACTGTCTGCCAAACTCTATTAAGGGCAGCGGTTCCAGCTTTTTATGAAATGTTTCTGAAGTTTCAAACAACACTTCCGGGTTGGTAATCAAAGATGAGTTTCCGGAAGACTTTTGTAAATCTTTATACATTGTCTGTACATTGGAAAACTGCTTATCAATGATGTCAAGTGTGTGTTGTACATCCCTGAACCAGAGCAGACTGTTTGGAGGCAGGAAGTTTAGGAATGACTCTCGCACCTCTTTGGTGAATTTTTCCTGGACGTTAGGTATTAAGTTAAATGATTTCTTCTGTTCTACGGAAAGTTGTGTTTCAGGATCTATGACCCGTATGCTTTCTACATCGTCTCCAAATAATTCTATTCTATAAGGCAAATCGTTGGAAAAGGAGAAAATATCAATGATTCCTCCCCTGATGGCAAACTGGCCGGCATCAAATACAAAATCTGTTTTTTCAAAATTATATGAAGTAAGCAACTCAGACAGAAAGCTAATGTCTAATTTGTCGCCAACGGTTATTTTAAGGGTGTTTTCTATTAAAGACTTCTTATTAATTACTTTTTCAGATAATGCTTCTGCATAAGAAATTATGATAAAAGGAGTACTTGATTTATCATTCAAGCGGTTTAAGACCTCTGCCCTCATTACCACATTTGCATTATCGGTCTCTTCGAATTTGTATGCTTTTTTATAAGAAGCAGGAAATACAAGAATTTCAGTTTCAGGAAGTAGATTTTGAAGGTCATTCTGAAAATATAAGGCTTCTTCCCTCTCATGAAAGACGAACATCTGATGCTGTTGGAGGCACGTGAAGAGGGAGGCAGCAATAAGGCTGTCAAGGCTTCCGGACAAACCTTTTAGGTGAAAACGGCCGGACTTTTTCTCCAGCTTTGCACATAAGGTTTTTACCTGCAGGTCTTCTTTGTAAATATGTAAGAGGTCTTTCGCCTTCAATTTGTTGTAAAATTTAGGTATTGCAAATATAAAACTAAGAAATTTAAAACCTTTGATTTTCTTGTTAAAAACCAATATAGCACACATTTTGGTTCAAGTCCGGAAATATTGTAAAAACTACACTTTTAGACTTTTCTAATATTTCCTTGTAATTTTTGAAGTTACTTTTTTATCTTTGATTGTATTTATAAAGGTATTTTATAAATCAACCTTTAGAGGATTTGTTTATGAAGAGACAATTTTCGTGTACAATTCCAGGGAAAGCTATTTTTTGTCTGGTCGTATTTTTATTTGGGATAACTAGTGCTGTTGCCCAGGTGCCGGTGGATATCAATTCGGGGAATCCACGTTTCCCTTTTCCTCAGTTCAAGGATTATCCGAACGGACTTAGGACTCTTGCGTCTGAAAACTCTCCCGGTGTTACACATGCGGAGATGGAGCAGCGTATGCGGGATGCCTGGCAAATTATGGCCAATCGTTTAGAGTATACGGGAGATAACCATGCCGGGGTTCAATATATTATAGGAAATATTGGTTGCCCCTATGATTGCTCGGAAGGTTGTGGCTATGCTTTGCTTGCTGCCGCAGAAATGGCAGACAAAACAACTTTTGATGGGCTTTGGATGCGGACACATGATGTTCGGATGGTTACTTATCCTCGCTATCGTGATTGTGTAGTTCCAAATCCGGGATACCAATTTGGCCCTAATTCTTTGGCCGATAATGTTGATGCTGCAACGGATGGAAGTTTTGATATTGCTTTGGCATTGTTGGTGGCATGGAAGCAATGGGGCGAGTTTATGGGCATCAATGATGCTTGTGGTAATCCAATCAGCTATAAGCAGGAAGCCTTAAATGTAATTAAAGGTTTGGTTGAGGTTTATGATAGAGGCCTGGGGGATTGTCGGAGGGTTTCCGGTAGTGTGGGTTTTGATGGCTATGTAAAAAATGGAAATACCTGGGGAGAGATTACCCCATGGGCTACGGGTCAGGATCCATGCCCGGAGTTTCAAGGACCTCAGTTTATGTACATCGATTATGTGGCCCCGGCTTACTTTAATTGTTTTGCAGAATTTCTTGAAAACGAAGGCGATGGAGATCTTACCTGGGAGATCGATCAGCTTCGTCGGGCAGAAGCCTCCAGTGACTGGCTTATCGGATATATGCATAATGAAGGTTTAGTTCCCATTGCCGGACAGGCTTATCATGGTGGTGGTGCAAATTTTACATTTGGAAGTTTTATGCCGGGAGAAGATTTTCGTCTTGGCTGGAGGACTATTCTTAATCCGGTTTGGAATGGAGATCCTACTACCACCTGGAATCCTAATACCCATCAGATAGAGCCGGGAGGAAATACATTCGAAAGAGATATGGGGCTGCGATTCGCAGAGTTTCTAAAACGTCCTCAGGACTGGGGGCAGCCTTGTGATGATTTTGCTGCTCCGGAAATTTCATTTGAGGGCCCTCCCACTATTAGACATCAATATGCACCTGATGGGACAGGTGAGGGTGCTTTTACCTTAAACTGGCTCCATGGTGCCGGATCTGCGGCTGCAATTATTGCTCAGGATTTTGACCTGATGGGAGAAATGTTTAGACAATGCGTCATTGAATGGGACGGAACTGTGGGATATTTGGAATCGAGACCTGTTTATTTTCATGGCTTCTTTCGCTTGCTTGGCATGTTAACCTTGTCAGGAAACCATCATTCACCCTGTGATCATACCCCTACGCCAAATCTTAAGGTTTATAAAGCAGTTGACAAAACCTTTGCTTACCCGGGTGATGAGGTTACCTATACTATTTCATATCGCAATTATGGCTCCGTGGCCGGAGATGGAGTACAAATTGTTGATCAACTTCCTCCGGGAATGGCTTTTGTTTCTGCCAGTCATGGAGGAAGCCTTTCAGGGAGTTCTGTTATATGGAACATTGGAACGGTTCCCGGTTTGCAAAATCAGGATTATGAATCTACTACAGGAGAAGTAACCTTGGTGGTACGAATTGAAGATTTTGCGGAAGGAAGGCTTTGTAATACAGCATCAATTTCTACAACTACTCCCGGTGGAAGCGGCTGGACAAGTAACGAGTATCCCAATAACATCACCGAAGTAATGGAGCGAAATTGTGTAGATATCGCTACCCGGCCTTTGTATGTAGAGAAGACATCCGATGTGGAAATGGTGAACCCGAACCAGATCATAAATTATACATTGAACTTTGGCAACCAGAGTGTAGAATGGTTGAATGGTGGCCGGCCGGGTGTCACCTTTGCCTTTGCAAATAATGGGATCAGTGATAACGGAGACCAGATGGGCTTAAAAATTAGGCTCTATCATGGCGCAGATGAGGCTTATGTTAACTATCAGAATTATCGAATTTCCTATTTCCTTCAAAATGCCAATACCAATTGGTCTCTTATGAATACCATTTATGAAGGAGGAAATGCTGCAGATGTGGTGGTTTCCCAGCAGGATCTTGTGCCTGGCACAGATGCCAACGGTTCTTGGAATCAACGGATGATTGTTCAGTTTGCCGATCAAAAGGCCACAACAACGCCCCACCTTTTAAGGTATAGTGGAATGGCGAATCGCATACACGAAGGGGGTACCATGATGCTTAGAGGTGTTTGGAATATGCATGATAATGCCTGGGCAAGTCATGACTGGTCCAACGATTGGTCTGCGGATCCGGATGCAGAAGCGCCTGACGGTGCCCCTTATTTCCCCATCACAAATGACTGGACAGATCCTTACAATCCGGATGTTCCGATTAATAAGCTACATAAAAACGCCTGTAACATTTCTGCTAAGACTATTAATAATATTTTGGTGGAAGAATGGGATGGCTACACTTGGCGGAGGGCTTTTGGAAATGGGCCGGTTCCCGGTAGAGACATAGAAAACGTAGTTTTAACGGATGAACTTCCTGCCGGGGTGGAATTTGGGGGCTTTACATCTGTTCCTCCTATTGGTACAACAACCTACGATCCGGGTACTCATACCATACGTTGGGAAATTCCATTGTTACGGGTAAGTGAAATTGGCAGGATAGAATACTGGGTAACGGCACGGGATGAAGCTTATTTTGGTGGATGTCCGATTAGTGCATCCTTAATAAACAAGGCATCAATTACCGGAACGAATGAGTCGCCCGCGGAAGTGGAACATGAAGTTGAAGTAACTTGTGATGCAGTTCCTCCACCTGTTCCTCCGGTTACATCAATGACCAAGACCATTACCAGTGGCGATGGCCCTTATAGTCCGGGGCAGAGCATAAGTTACGAAATTTCCTATACCAATACGCACGGAACCATTGCCCAACCTGACCTGGCGTCGTCTGCCGACTGGACAAGACGTAGTGGGGGAAGTGATTTCACCTTTAATGGAAACCTTCAAACGGTCGGAAATCAAAGTACCGTAATGACCTATGAATATTCCCATGGAACTAATGGGGTTCTTACAGGAATCATAAATGCTATAGAACATGCAGTGGTAGGTGTGGCTATGCGCCAAACAGGTGGAGGTTTGAATGATGGCATTTATGTTACGTTCAAGCAGAATGGAGGGGCTGGAAATGTTGAGATTCGCTTTTGGAATGGCACTACCCAGGTTGGCCCAACCGCATCTTTTCAATTAGATGCCGGCCCTTTTAATTATCGCATAGAGCTTCAGGGTGATGGAATTTCCCTTTGGCTCAATAATATGTCCGGAAGCCCATTAGTTACACGTACAGGAATGACGGTACAGGCAGGTTATGCCGGAATAATTAATGGAACCCCAACAGGACAGGATAATTGGGCTAGTCATACGGTGACAAATTTCACAACACACTTGGACTCGGCTTTCGATGTACAGTTATATGACCCTTTACCGGGCAACGTAGCATTCAGTTCTGCATCCGGTGGCGGAGCTTTAAGCGGTGGGGTTGTTGAATGGCTTATGGCTCATAGTCCTCCTGCCGATCCTATGCTTGCCGGAGAAACAATTGGGGCGACATGGACAGGAATCGTAGACAATTGTGAATCAGGGTTTATCAGCAATACGGCCTTTATGCGCATTAGAGGTATTAACCCACATCCGGCCGCTCAAGTCAATACGACATGCGATAACGTTACACCGGTGGAACAGCTATCATTTACAGCAAAAGTTTCCGGAAAGCATAACATGCTAAGGTGGGTTACATCAAGTGAAACAGATAACAGCCATTTCGTCATTGAGCGATCAGAGGATGGCGAATACTTTTACAAGTTAGGTCGGGTTGAAGGCAAAGGTACGACACAACAGGAAAGTCAGTACAGTTTTGTTGATGGGGACCCCTATCCGCGAATTAGTTATTATAGACTTGCTCAATATGATAATAATGGCGACCATTCATATAGTCCGGTGACTTCTGTTGCCCGGGAGGTAAGCTATCGACTTGAGATTCTACCTAACCCTTTTATGAACAATGCCGAGGTAATGCTTTATGCCCCGGATAAGGTGGATATGAGCATCAGGGTTGTTTCTGTGACTGGAAAAGAAATGTACTATTCTGAAAATCATAGCAGTAAATCCAGAGTAATGTTGGGAGTAGACTGGCCGGCAGGAGTATACCTGGTTCAGGTGATGTACGATGGAAATATAGAAAACAGGAAGTTGGTTAAAAATTAAAGTTTTTAATAAAAAGAAGTGTATCTTTTTTCTTTGCGGTGTGAATGCTTTTTTTTCCCAAGCACAAAACGATATAGCCTCATCCTTCAGTGCAAGCTCATTAAACGTATTTATGATCTTGTTGACTAAAATCCATCCACAAATATTCCCTTTCATGGGAATATTTGTTTTAAGGACGGAAGGTAGGTGAACGTACAAGACATGGTCAAACAGGAAAAGCTTGGCGATACTTTTTATTGTACCACCATTTTACGCGTGTGCACCTGTTCATTTACATACACCTTTACAAAATACACCCCTTTGGGTAATCCCTCAAGAGCTACCTGCTCTCCCGACACGGTTTTTCTTCTAGCGAAATTGCTAAATACCCCACTCTTTGCTTTGTCATTTTTGATGATTTTACTTAATTTGGATTGCTTACACCTATGAATAATTCTCTGAAAATAATTGTAGCCGGATTTGTTGTATTTCTTGTAGCAGTTTTCTTGCTGGGATACATAAATAACCAGGAGCGGCTTGCAAAACATCCAGAGCTAATGCAGCATTACATTTCTTCCTGCAAAATTTTTTATAACTTAGAATTTGGCGGAGAAGTTATAAAGGTTGATAAAGAGTTTATGCGATCCCCTTTTCATTCTGTTTACGTACGAATTTCACAAAAAGAAAACCGGCAACACTTAGAAAGACTAAACGGTGTAATGAATTTCGGTATTAATCCGGCTTTGACCTGGATCAAAGCAGATGTGTTGAGAGGTGTAGTAGAATATGATCCCGGTATACAAGAAGGATATTTTTTAATTAAAGAACGATATTCAACAATTGTAGATATTTATGATCACAAAAAGAGTCTTGTGGGTAGTTTTGATGGAGTTGGTTATTATAATAATCTGGATTGTGCAGATGTTTTAAGAAAGGAAAAATAGTAGCTTTGATTTTAGGGTTTTGTATAATTTTACTTTAAGCCCTAATGAATATGCCTATTCTATAAAACAGCCATCAAAAATTATGCAATTTAATTTAATATATAAATAGAACCCTCAAAATGCGACCCCTTTCCCGAAAACAAACTTTCCTAATGGGGTGACAATTTTTCTTTCATAAAAAAAACACCACCCCCTTCTAAAAAAGCCAAGATTCCTATAACAATTTAAAAAACATATAAGTTCTTTCTATATAAAGGAAGGGACAAGCATATGAGTGTTAGGGGAGTTTTAACAGGAGCGGTTTTTACATTGATATGGTTGTGGGGGGGACATGATGCTGTTAGCCTATCAAAAGTAAACCAACAAATTTCTTTCGCAAGGAATGTAACACCTGAAAGTATTAATCTCATCGAAACTGATAAAGATAGTACAATAGCCCAGGACTCTCTGGGCATTGAGCTACGGGCATTGAGAAAAAAACTAAAAAATGCCCAGGTCAAGCAATTTGGAGAGGGCATTAAGGTCACTTTTGAATCGGGTATTTTCTTCGAATTTGATTCCTTTGTTTTGACTTCGGAAGCCAGAGACAACATTGAAATTCTTACGAATATCATCGCTAATTTTGAAAGTTCAGGGATTCTCATTGAGGGCCATACCGATTATATAGGATCAAAGTCATATAATCAGCACTTGTCGGAAAGAAGAGCCTCCATGGTTGCCGAACACCTCATTTCCCAAGGCCTTAGTCCGGAGGTGATAAAAGTGAAAG
>JBKBXU010000027.1:0-23741 GCA_046313675.1 Cytophagaceae bacterium | reverse complement strand
TATTATGTGCAAAGGTATTGTCCAAGTGGTGGTTTAACCTTTGAAGGTACTGTTCTTTGAATTTTTCATTTTTTATTAGGTTTCTGAATAAAAAAGTTGACCAGGCTGGATTAGGCCATATTGGTCCATCTTCATTAAGAGAATGTTCTATGGCATTAAAATCAGTTCTTTTTAAGGCATCATCGTTATCAAAAAATATCCAACGCCATTTGCTTTTAGGTTCTGTAGTTCTCCAAAAACGGATGTTATTGCCAGGCCAGTCATACACACTAATAAACTGTTTGGCTATTTGGTAGTCAATGTAATTATCTACATCTATTTCAGAAGCTACATACATAAAGTTTCCATCATCTTCAAGATCACTATCCTCAATAAATTCCATGAGTTTCAGGTAATCTTCATTACTTCCGGCCATTACCTCTGAATTGTTATTTAACAGGTCAACTTTTTCAGGATCTGCTCCTGTGGCATATTCAAGAAACCGTTCGTCAATTCGGTCTCTGACGTTGTGTATTCCCCAATATTCTCCATTGATAAATACAATACTTGGTTGATATTTTTGATATTCCAGTTTCATTGGGTCAACCATTAAACCTGTCAAAGCATCTTTAAACATTGAGTAGGAAAAGTCCTGGCCAGAATTTCGTAATAATATTCTATTGTAATCGCTGAAGTCCCTGTCTTTGAAGAATTGATAATTAAAGGTGTTAGTTCCGAATATATTTCGTGCATATAATCGCAGCGATTTCTGTGGTAGGCCCCTACTCCCAAACCCATGGATTCTTATTCCGATGTGTTGTGAAACAGATATAGAACCGTCTTTTTCAAAATACTCCATATAGGCGGGCTTTTCCCACTCAGGCCCTCTTTGATGAAAGTTACCGGTACCCCAATGCCATCTCAAAATGGTATCAATATCATGGTGCAAACCTGGTACATAAATTCCACTATCATAATCAAAAAGATTTTTAGGGTCTGTGGTAATTGATATAATTGGCAAGGAGTACTTACTATTCATGTTTGGATGAACGAAAAATGAATAGGTGTATTCCTCACTATATGGCTCTCCGTTCAAAAAAGCTTTAACCCTGATGATGTTAGCCTTAAAGACTTTTCCTTTTGGTGCTTTCCAGGTAATTGATTCATGAATGCTTTCAGGATTTGTTCTGATTTCTGAAATTACGTTTTCCAGGTTTGATCTATCAATAATATCAATGGGTGTGCTATAAACCAGAGAACTGGTATCAGGACTTGTGCCGTCAATCGTATAATAAATTTTTACATCTTCTTTATCTGCATCTATTGTAAGTTGGAATGGAGATTGGTAAAAGCCTGAAGTATGACTAAATGTCAATTCTTTTAAAGGAATTTGTTCTTGTCCTTGAGTATTAGAATAACCAGGTGTGGAAACGGAAAAGAAAATCATTTCAGATGCACCATCTGTTTCTCTTCCGAAGGAGTGATTGGTGGGAATGGGGGTTTCTTCAATTAAATCTACTTGTCCTCCAAATGGATCATATAGAGCAATGGGTTCACCACTGGCAGATATTTTAAAATTGGTATGTAAAGTCCCATTTTTTCTGTTTTTCCCGGAGGCAAAAATTAACAGATAGCTGTTAGGAGCTATACTTACGGATGGGAAAGACCACTTATAGGGATTGTTGAGATTGTCTGAAATTGTATAGCCATGAAGGTTAATAGGGTAATTTCCAGCATTGAATAGTTCTATCCAATCTTCATAGTCTCCATCCTCATCAGCTATTACAGAATGGTTGGAAGCCATTATTTCGTTAATTACAACCTGCTGAGCCTGTGCGCCGAGGTGAACGGATAAAAATGCTACTATAAATAGAAATCTGGTCATTAGAAAAATTTACAATTTCTTAATACAAAAATAACGCCAATTGTCTTTTTAGACAAATTAAAACGTCCTCATTTGTAAAAGATTGCGATTATTTTTTATTTTTTTGTATAATTTGATTAAGTGATTGAATTATAAAAAGAGAAGAGGGTGGAATGGTAAACAAAAAATGACAAGGGTCATTTTTTGTTTAGTAAAATGTCATTTCAGAAGTAAATATCAGGATGTAGTTTTGCTTAAAAAAAAGTATTATGAAAAACGTTGCTGAAGTTCATCTTGAAAATCTGGAAGTAAATTCAGAATGTAAATTTCTAACCCAGGAAATTGACTTTTTTTTGAAACTTTTGAAGAAAAGCTATAGTCATACACGGGATAGAGATAAAATTAAAATTTTTGATGCTTATTGGAAGCAATTCGAAGCACTACAAAGCTCTTTGATCGATTTGATGGATAAAATCCGTGCCAGAGAAAAAGATATTACTATTTTATTAAAAGATGATTTGGCTGATGTTGAACAGACTCAACTCAAAGATGGAGAAATCATAAAAGTTTTTTATGAAACGTTAAAAGAAATCAGGGTTTTAAAAGAGAGCTTTTTTAGTTTTATGAGTAATAATTCTGAGGAGTGTAAGTGCTCTTAAAAACTTAAAAGGTTTTGATCTAATAATCATCTGAATTGCTTTATAAGGGTAGGTTTTAAGCTTGAATTATTAAACAAATTCCATAATTTCTTATTAATAGTTAAATTTTTTCCGGTTAATTAATTCTTGCTTCTATGAAAAATGCCATTTTATGCCCAACAGATTTCTCAAAGGATTATGAACATGTTTTAAGGTATGCTCAGCATCTTGCTATAAAATTAAACACAGATCTTCTGATATTTCATGCGGCAAATATTCCCGTGGCCCTTGAGGCAGGCCGGGAATTAAATACTGCAGAAAAAAAAAATATTGAAGGAAGAGCACGAAATTAGAAGGAAATTAATTAATACTTGTGCTGAACTTAAGGCTGATCCAATTAACAAAAGTTCATCGATTAACTATGATTTTGTGTGGGAGGATGGCTTGCCTGTCAACGCTATTAAAAAAGCGGTGAATGAAAGAAATATACAGTTGGTCGTAATGGGCTCTCATGGAGAAAATAGAGAGAAGTTCCATGGAATTTACCTGGAAAGCAATGCTGCTGCTATAATAGAAGAGGTTTCATGTCCGGTTTTTGTTGTGCCTTTTAATGGTAATAGTTTTGAAGGTATTAAGAGAGTAGTTTATGCATTGGATATCATGAATTTTAAATTTGATACCATTACTGGAGCTATTAACTTATTAAAATCTTATCATCCGGATATAGCTTTTGTTTATTTTACAGAAGAGGCAGATTCTAAAGTTGAAAACAGATATGAGCTCGCCAAAACAGCCATACTTGAGAATGTTTTGTATAAAAATATTTCGTTTGAACTTCTAACTGCTTCTCATTTGGTCAATGGTCTTAACTCATATGCAGAGCGCAATGGTGCTGACCTTATCGTAATGGCCACTTATAAGAAGAGTTTTCTGGAAAAGTTTTTTGACAAAAGTCAAGCCAAAAAAATGTTATACAAACTTAAGAATCCTGTTCTTATTATGCATGTTGGCTAGTTTCCTGTTTAGAACATGGTACCTATCATATTCGGGCTGCGTTTATTTAGTTTTAAATCCTGAAGTAGAGTTGCCTTAGCTGCCAGGGTAAAGAAATACGACCGTTGAATTCCGAATGGAAGTACGGTAAAGCTCATCTGCCAGCAGTGTAGATCTCTGTTAATATTAATTCTTGTAGTTGTTATTGATTTATTTATCAGGTCATAACCTGTCATAATTCCTATTTTCCAGTTTTCAGTTAAGGTAATATCTCCATTAAAAGTAACAGAGTTGGCCGTTAAAACTTTACCTGCAAGCCCCACGTTGGAAAAACTTGTGTTGTAGGAAACCATTAGGTTCCAAGGAATATTAAAATCAACATACATTGCCGGATGTGAGGCAATATAGGCAAGTTGTTCAGGAGGAGCATCAGCAGGAGGGGCAGGCCTGCTGCGGGCAGCCGGATTGAAACTCGTACCTACCGAAATGTTGGTTGCAGAAATTTGCCCCAACCTAAAGCCTTCTTCATTTAATACCAGTCTGTCCACTCTCCGTCCTTGTAACTGATCTGAAGGCTCATATACATATGGATCAAGAACCGAATTGTAGTTAATGTCGATGCGGTTAAATAATCTGGTTCGGGCGTTGATGACGATGTTGGAAAGTTGGAAACTATCGGCAGCAAAATTATAATTACCATTTATGCTAAAATTATCCAATAAAGACACTTTTCTGTCCTGGCGCTCTTGTGTGGTAGTATCCCTTCCTCTAATTTTACCTTCAATGGTATTGGTTATATTGAACCCTAAGCTGTTCTGAAGGCCTCTTTGGGGAGCTCCAAAAATAAAGCCCTGATATTTTCCTAATAACACTTCCTGGCCATTTCCAACTACTCCAAGCTGTCCGCCAACATCCTGAAAGGCATCACCTAACAAGTCAAATGTTCCAAAATCCGGCCGGTAGGTATAATTCAGCGTAGGAATAATTACATGCCGCATTCCTTTAAATCGCTGGCTTTGGAATTCATAAAAACCATTGATTTTTGTAGTAAGATTGGCTCCGGTATTAAAACTTCCGACTCTGTAAAAACCTGACAAGGTATCTGCCCGGAATTGAGTTCTGGATGTAACGTCTGAATATTGGATCCTTTCCGGATACCAGAAGTCTGTATAGTTAAAAAAGGGGTTAACATTAAAATATTGCATGAACGTTTTTTTAGGCTTAAAGCTTGTTCCTGCATTAATTACATGGGTTGCACCATACTGCCCCTGAGCTAATAATTGGCTTATATTATCAGCTGAAATGGCAAAACCTGTGTCTCTTTGTATTTCAGGGAATCCCGGATGTTGGAAGCTGTTGGTAGTCCTGAATTCTGTGTTGAAGTTATAAGCAACAAATATTTTCTCGTACCAGCGTCCTCTTGGGATATCTCCTTTGAAAGGATTTATACGGTTCATACCAAAATTTATCTGTGGTAAAGTAAAAGTAGCAACATTGGTTTGGGTATTTTGATCCTGCCTTAATGAAACACCCAGCGTGAACGGCGAGTTAGGAAAAGTTCTGAAATAAGTAATTGTAGACTGGAAGGTTCCTGTCTGGATAGCCATAGGGTCTAAAGAGTTTAACCTGTAGAAGTTGCTGGAACCATAGTTTACGTTTGAAGTAAATTGGCTGGGTCCTTGTCCTCTGGAACTATGTTGCCAGGTAATATTAAAATCCTCATTAAAGCCTATTTCTTCATCAAATCCTATTCTGTGCTTACTGAAGTTTACAAGGAGGTTTCCGCCATAATGGTATCTCCTGATGTATTCCGTACCAACGTTAAGCCTCCAGCTTCCGTTGGTAAAAATATCTCCTACCATTCGTACACCGGCATAGTCCTTAATCGCAAGATAATATCCGCCTTCTCTAATATTAAAGCCCCGATTGGCATCTTCACCAGGTGATGGGAAAATAATTCCGGATCGTCTGGATTTTGGTACCGGAAAGTATCCGAGGAAGAATCCCACCGGTGTAGGTATATCACCTATTACCATATGAAAAGGACCGGAGACTATTTTGTCGTCAGGGATTAGCTTGAGCCTATGTGCCCCTATATAAAAATGTGGATGAGCCAGGTTACAGGTCGTATATTTTGCATGATTAATATAAAGGTTGTTCTGCGCATCTTTTTTAATTTTATTACCATGAAGGTAACCTTCTCCCTCCTGAGTTACCATTCCGTGAATAATTCCTTTTTTAGATTTAAAATTATATCTGATGGAATCAGCGGTATACATGTCATCTTTATCTCTGAATACCGGTACCCCCCGATATCTTCCGGTAGCGGTATCCACAGTGCCGATAGCATATAGTGTGTTTGTTATCCAGTTAAGTTCTATATAATCAGCTTCCAGAGTAATATCTCCGTACTCTATATGGGCACTTCCATAAAGAAAAACCGTTTGAGTTATCACATCAAGCATGATTGAATCGTTAGCATGGTACTTAACGGTGGTTTCGATATCACCTTCTTGCTCGGGAGGAGGTGGCAGTGTATCTGTTACGGGCAAAGTATCTCCTGCCGCTTCCACAGGAGGGATATCCGGGTCTGGTGAAACATTCGCTGGGAATTCATTGTTTGGAATAGGTTCGCCGACCGTACCCTGGCTATAGGATTCGGTAAATATGCTGGCCAACAGGACGAGCATTATAAGTAAAATGTGTAATAGTTTTTTCAGTTTGCGAAAAAATTTACAATTTTGTGGTAAAGTTATTGCTTATAACTTTGAAAAAATAAAAAAGTGAAAAATTTAATCTTAATAACATTCGGCACCTTACTTTTATTATTTTCAGCTTTTACTCCTTTAGAAAAAAAGCAGTATAAGTTAAGGACAGTTGTTATTGATGCTGGTCATGGTGGAAAAGATCCGGGATGTCTAGGAAAGCATTCACATGAGGCTGACGTTGCACTTAAGGTTGCACTTGAGTTGGGACGTATTATAAAGGAGTATATGCCTGATGTAAATGTTATTTATACCAGGGAAACCGATAAGTTCGTTGAACTTCATGATCGTGCGGGTATTGCGAATAAACATAATGCAGATTTGTTTATATCTATTCATTGTAACTCCGGGCCGAATCATGTTCATGGAACTGAGACATACACAATGGGGTTACATACTTCTGAAGGCAACCTGGAAGTGGCAAAAAGAGAAAATGCTGTAATCCTTCATGAGAGGGATTATGAAAAAAATTATGAAGGTTTTGACCCGAAAAGTCCAATGTCTCATATTTTATTAGCAAATTACCAGCAGGCTTTTATTGGAAATAGCCTGAGGTTTGCTGAAAAGGTCGAAAACCAATTTAAAACAAGGGTTGGTCGTAGCAGTAGGGGAGTTAAACAAGCCGGCTTATTGGTATTATGGAAAACTACCATGCCAGGTGCTCTTATTGAAATAGGCTTTCTTTCCAATCTCGATGAAGAAAAATACCTGAATAACCCAACAAATCAGGTTTATCTTGCCTCGGGCATTTTCAGAGCCTTTAAAGAATATAAAGAAGAACTAGAATCAATGAACTAACTGTGAAACTATCAAAAGAAGTTAAAGTAGGCTTACTGGCTCTGACCGCCGGGGTTATATTATATATTGGATTTAATTTCCTTAAGGGGATAGATTTCTTGTCTCCTACTAACCGCTATTATGTTATTTATGACAATATAGACGGCCTTACTGCCGCTAATCCGGTAATGGTTAATGGCCTTTCTGTTGGCCGGGTAGGAAATATCAAACTTATTCCGGGGGATAACAGACTTCTTGTGGCTCTTGAGGTTCAAAAGGAAGTGCTTTTGACCGATAGAACATTGGCAAAATTAACCAGCTCTGATATTCTTGGAGGTAAGAGCATAGAACTGGAAATATTGAAGGGACAACGTACCTTAGTTTCAGGAGATACGCTTCTTCCTATTAAAGAAAAAAATATTACTGAGCAATTAAGCGAAAAGGCTTTGCCTATTCTTCAGAACATAGATTCTACCGTTTCTAAAGTCAATCATCTTTTCGGTGACAGATTAGAAAAGGCAGTAACCCAAACTTTGGATAATATTGAAGATGCTTCAAGGGATCTTCAGCAAATGATGTCTGTAAATAAAAAGAATGTTCATGCGATTTCCGGAAATCTGGTTTCACTGACAAATTCTTTGAAGGAAACAGAGAAGTCTGTTAAGCCATTGATTGCCAAGATGAATGCCATTGCAGATTCTCTTAATGACCTTGAATTAAAACAGGCAATCAATAATGCCAATAATTCCCTTCGTAATCTTGAAAACATTACTGCAAGAATTGATCAGGGCCAGGGTAATCTTGGGAAACTGGTAAATGACAGCAGTCTTTATACCAACCTCAATAGCTCCCTTACTGATCTCGATAACTTGTTAATCGACTTCCAGAACAATCCCAAAAGATATGTTAACTTCTCCGTAATTTCCATAGGAAGCGGAGAAAAAAGAAAGCAAAAGGAAGAGCGAAAAGCGGCTAATAATCAATAGTTTGATTTTTTCTTGACTTTCCGCTGGATTTATTTTATTTTTATATGTGTTTTAACATTAAATGTTTATACATACAATGTATCCCGCTTGAAGATGAAATACAGCAGTTTAATTTTTTTCTGAGTATCAGAAGCTAAACCTGAATATTTTTAACCTTTGGGGTGGCTTCGTTCTTTTATATTGAGGAGATTGAAGCCGTTTGATATGTAGCCTGAACAATATAAATATAAATGACATGAAAAAACTAATTTATAAAGCAAGCGAGAGGGGCTTTGCGGACCATGGTTGGTTAAAAGCTGCTCATTTTTTTTCTTTTGCAGGATATTACGATCCTTCAAAAATGCATTTTGGAATGTTGCGTGTTTTAAACGATGATAAAGTTGGCCCCGGAGCTGGTTTTGGGATGCATCCTCACGATAATATGGAAATAGTTACCATTCCAACGCATGGGGCACTGGAACATAAAGATACAATGGGTAATTCCACAGTTATCAAAACAAGTGATGTTCAGATTATGTCTGCCGGCACAGGTGTCAGGCATTCAGAATTTAATCCTTCAAAAGAGGAATCCGTAAATCTGTTTCAAATATGGGTTTTCCCTAAAGTCAAGAACATTCAACCCAGATATGAACAAAAAACTTTTAATGCAACAGAAAGAATTAACCGGTGGCAGTTGATTGTTTCTCCCGATTCATCCGAAGGAGCTGTCTGGATCAATCAGGATGCCTGGTTTTTCCTGGCAGATCCAGAAAAAGGTAGCGAATTGATTTATGAGACTAAAAAGACCGGAAACGGCTCATTTCTTTTGGTAATTGAAGGGAGAATAGAAGTGGAAGGTGTTGAATTGGGGGCCAGAGATGCTATAGGTATTTATGATGTCGATAAGTTTTCTTTAAGTGCCTTGGATGACTCTAAAGTGTTGCTTATTGATATTCCCATGAACTAATCTCTTTGAATTTTATTGATTGCTATTTATTTTGTATTCTATTCTTTAATTTAGGGATTAAAGTTAAAGCGCATGAATTTGGAATTCAATAAAAATGAGGATGTAAACAAGCAATTGATTTCTTACTTAAAGCATAAGTTGGAAAAAGTCAAACTTGGGGGGGGAGAGAAAAAGATTAAAGACCAGCATGAGAAGGGCAAACTTACTGCCAGGGAGAGGGTTTCTAAACTTATAGATGATGATACCGATTTCCTGGAAATAGGAGCCTTTGTAGGGGATAATATGTATGCTGAATACGGCGGATGTCCTTCAGGAGGAGTGGTTGCCGGGATAGGTTATGTCCATGGTAGGCAATGTGTAATTGTCGCCAACGATGCTACAGTTAAGGCAGGGGCGTGGTTCCCGATTTCAGCAAAAAAGAATTTAAGAGCTCAGGAGATTTCTATAGAAAATAGATTACCTATTATTTATCTGGTTGATAGTGCAGGTGTGTTTTTGCCACTTCAGGATGAGGTTTTCCCTGATAAAGAGCATTTTGGCAGAATATTCAGGAATAACGCCCGGATGTCCTCCATGGGCATAGTTCAAATTGCCGCAATTATGGGAAGCTGTGTTGCCGGTGGTGCCTATTTGCCAATAATGTCTGATGATGCGATGATCGTCGATAAGACAGGAAGTATATACCTGGCCGGGCCTTATTTGGTCAAAGCAGCAATTGGCGAGGATGTTGATAATGAGACCTTGGGTGGAGCTACTACACATTGTGAAATTTCAGGTGTAACTGATAATAAATTTCCTGATGATACATCTTGTCTAGAGCATATCCGAAGCATCGTTTCTAAAATAGGCGACCCCGAACTGGCAGGCTATAACCGTAGTGAGCCGTGCCCTCCTAAAGAAAACCCTACAGATATTTATGGTATATTACCCGGAGATCGGACAAAGCCATATGATATGATGGAAATCATCAAAAGGTTGGTTGATAACTCAGAAGTTGATGAATATAAGCCTTTGTATGGGCAAACCATTATTTGTGCTTATGCCAGGATAGAAGGATGGGCGGTTGGTATAGTGGCCAACCAGAGAAAGATGGTCAAGAATAAGAAAAATGAGATGCAGATGGGAGGTGTAATTTATTCTGATTCTGCCGATAAGGCAGCCCGTTTTATTATGAATTGCAATCAGAAGAAGATTCCGCTCGTATTTTTGCAGGATGTAACCGGTTTTATGGTTGGAAGCCGCTCAGAGCACGGAGGGATTATAAAGGATGGGGCGAAGCTGGTTAATGCCATGGCAAATTCTGTAGTACCGAAATTTACCTTCATTTTGGGCAATTCTTACGGCGCAGGAAATTATGCCATGTGCGGTAAGGCCTATGATCCAAGACTTATTTATGCCTGGCCCTCAGCTCAACTGGCTGTAATGAGTGGTTCAGCTGCAGCAAAGACGCTTTTGCAGATTAAGATCGCATCTTTGAAAGGTAAAGGAGAGACTGTAAAGCCAGAAGATGAGAAAAAACTTCTGGATGAAGTAACAAGGAGCTATACTGAACAGTTATCTCCTTATTATGCCGCGGCAAGATTATGGGTGGATGGCATTGTTGACCCACTTGAAACCCGAAAAATTATCTCTATGGGAATAGAAGCTGCTAATCAAGCCAAGCCCGAAAAATTTAATGTGGGCGTTATTCAAACCTAGTTAATTATCATGGACAATAATAAAATTAAAGCATTAATATCTTTACTGGATGACGAGGATAATGAAGTAATCTATCAGGTAGAAAGAGAAATCATTTCCCTGGGCGGAGGAATTATACCGTTTCTTGAAACTGAATGGGAGAATAATTTTAACCCGCTTGTGCAAAAGCGTATTGAGGAGCTTATTCACACCCTTCATTTTGACTTGCTTAAAGAAAGGCTTGAAAAATGGAAAGAACAAGGAGGCCAGGATTTACTGGAAGGGATGTGGTTAGTGGCAACTTATCAGTATCCTGATATAGAATTAGAGAAACTAAAGAGTGAGCTTGAGCAAATTTACTATGAAGCATGGCTGGAATTAAGGAATGATTTACTCCCTTTTGAACAGGTAAGGATTATAAATAATGTACTTTTTGGGAAATTAAAATTTAGTGCTAACACTAAAAACTTTCATTCTCCAGCCAATTCCATGATCAATATTGTGCTTGAATCGAAGAAAGGCAATCCGATTTCCTTATGTGTGATATACATGTTGGTAGCTCAAAAGCTCAAACTGCCTGTGTATGGGGTGAATCTGCCAAATCTTTTTATTCTTACTTATAAAACGGAGGATACGCAGTTCTATATTAACGTTTTTAATAAAGGGTTGATCTTTTCAAAAGCGGATATAGATAATTACATATCTCATCTGAATCTGACACCTTTGGATATTTTTTATCAGCCGTGTTCTAATATAGAAATAATTAAAAGAGTTTTAAGGAATCTGAAGATTGCGTTTGAAAAATTGGGGGATACCTCTAAAACCGAAGAGGTTAATATGCTCCTTCAAATGATTTCTGATGAAAATGAGATTATTGATTAATCAGCTCTAAATTTTAAGGCCTCTTGATCATGCAACCTACCGCACGTTTGTCTGAAACTTTTACAGCCCTGTTTAACAAAAGGCTGTTGCAGGCATCCTTAAAATAATGTTGATTCGCTTCGGTGGCTACCTGAGGATTGTTGTCAATGGCTCCTTTATAAAAAATAATAAAGTTTCCGTTGATATTTTTCATAAGAAAAACTTCAGGTGTACGGGTTGCGCCAAACTGGTTGCATACCTTTTGTTGGCTATCTATTAAATAAGGAGTTGAAAAGTTTTTGCTTTTTGCGTACTGGGTCATTTTTGCAGGGGTGTCATCCGGACTCAGAGATGGAATATTCGGGTTTATAAGTAGAAATTTTATTCCTTTTTCTTCAAATTCTTTGGCTAGTTGGCTGATCCTCTCATCATAAATCTTACTAAAAGGACAACTATGGCTTGTAAATATCACGGCAACTCCTTTTTTATCGGCAAAATCAAACAGAGATACTGGATTGTTATCTATAGCATTTGTTAAAGTAAAGTTATTCACCTTGTCACCGGGTTTATATTCAGTCGAATTTTTCTTTAAAGAAAAAGCACTGAATAAGACAACTATTATAAGTATTATCGGTTTCATTTATAGACTTTTTTTATTAAATATAGTAAAAAATACATTAATCGTGCCGAAATATCTCAAGCCTGTATCTATTTAAAGTAAACGTAGTATGGGTTAACTAAATTTCCTGTTTTTACGAATTGTACATAAAAGAAGATGCTTTTTTTTCATAATAAATTTATTAGCTAAATTTAGGCAAACTTAAGGTTCATGCGAAACATAAGTGTAGGGAAATCAGGAACATTTTCTGGTCATAGAGATTGTATATATAGCCTGGAAGCAGGAGGAGATAATATATTCTTTTCGGCTGCAGGAGATGGCCTGGTAGTGGAGTGGAATTTGTCAGAGCCTGACATGGGGAAACTTGTGGCAAAAGTTGCTAATTCTGTTTATGCGCTACATTTTTTAAGGGAAAAGAATCGTTTATTGATAGGGCAAAACTTCGAAGGACTTCATCTTATTGATCTGAATACTAAAAAAGAGATTATATCCTCAAAAATAACAAATTCTGCGATTTTTGACATAATTTCATACAAAGACAGGATTTTTGCCGGAACAGGGGAAGGTGTATTGTATGTTCAGAATGTGGATGATCTGTCGGTGTTGGCGAAACTGAAGCTATCGGATAAAAGTCTTCGAACCCTGGCCATAGATACTGAAGGCAATTTTTTGGTTGCCGGATTCAGCGATAATTTTATCAAAGTAATTGACCTTAAAAGTTTAAAGGTAATCAGATCTTTTGAAGCGCATAAAAACTCTGTGTTTTCACTTAAGTTTTCTCCGGATGGGAAATATCTATTGAGTGGTAGTAGGGATGCTCACTTGAATGTATGGGATGTTGAGGGAGAATATAGCCCGGTAAATTCAATTGTGGCACATATGTATGCTATAAATCATATTGCCTATAATAAAAATGGTACATTGTTTGCCACTTGTAGTATGGATAAGGCCATTAAGATTTGGGATGCCACAGAATTTCGCCTGCTGAAAGTAATAGATAAAGCAAGGCATGCCGGTCATGGAACATCCGTAAATAAATTATGCTGGTCAGCGCCTCAGGATGTACTAATTTCCTGCAGTGATGACCGTTTGATATCTGTATGGGATTTAAAAATTAAAGAAAAAATAGAATGAAGATCACACCGATTGAAATCAGGCAAAAGGAATTTGAAAAAGCCTTTAGAGGGTATGAAAAAGATGAAGTTGATGCGTTTTTGGTTTCTCTTTCTCAGGAATGGGAGAAGATACTTGATGAAAATAAAGAAATAAGGAGGAGACTTGAGGCCACCGAGAAAGAGGTTAGCAAGTTAAGGGAAGTTGAGAACTCTTTGTTTAAGGCTTTAAAGACGGCAGAGGATACAGGAACTAATGTCATAGAGCAAGCGAATAAATCTGCTGAGCTTCATTTGAGAGAAGCCCAGATAAAGGCAGAGGCCATAATGAGTGATACCAAACATAAGGCCAAAGCTATTTTGGAAGATGCTGAACAGAAATCCAGAGAAGTTTTCGATCAGCTTCAGGATGAGATTAAGCAGGTTGAGCGTGAATATAATTATATTGAAAATCAAAGGGATAATCTTCTTGCAGATGTTAAAAGCCTTGTTAATGATGTGATGGAAAAAATCTCCCGTCATACCTCTAAAAGTAATACTCAGGAGGTATATCAGAAATTTAAGGAATTGCGAAACATTGGAGCGGAGAAAAAAAACCAAACTTTTAGAGAAGAGCCGGTTGAACCTATAAATCAAAAAAACGCTGAAGAAATTAAACCTCAGTCTTCAGAAACAAATAATGAGAAACCGGGTGAAGGTTCTTTTTTCGATAAGTTATAATGGCAGAAATTGAAATTTCATTAAATGGCCTCGAGTTTATTGCTTATCACGGATATTATGAAGCAGAACGTACGCTTGGTAATACCTTTTCTGTGGATGTGAAGGTGTGGATAAAGGAGGAATTTGATGTGAAGGAAGATGAGTTGCAGCAAACAGTAGATTATGAGCAGATTTATAAAATAGTGCAGACCGTAATGGATAAACCGGTGAAATTACTTGAAACAGTGGTAGGAAGCATTATTAATAACCTGTTCACGGAGTTTCCGTCTGTTTTATCTGCGGAAGTTAAACTTGAGAAGAAAAATCCTCCGATTGGTGGAATCTGCCGTAATGCAGCAGTAAAAATTTACAAAAAACGATGAATAAATTTTACGCATTTTTTATATCCTTGTTTTTTTCCTTTCAGGCATATAGTCAAAAAGCAGCTTACAAAATTTATGATAAAGGAGGGAATCCCGTTGTTTATGATAGTCTGATTTCTGCTGTTAAAAATCAGGATATTGTTCTTTTCGGGGAGTTGCATAACAATCCCATTGTTCATTGGATGAGATTGGAAATAATAAAATCCCTGAATAAACAGAGGAAGTCACTGATATTGGGAGGCGAGTTTTTCGAATCAGATGTGCAAGTGGTTATTGATGAATACATGAGTGGCTTTATTCCTATGTCTCATCTGATTCGGGAAGCGAGACCCTGGGATAATTTTAGAACCGACTATGAGCCCATGTTTGAATTTGCCTATGCCAATAAACTACCCTTTGTTGCAAGTAACATTCCCCGCAGGTATGCCGGTTTGGTTGCTCGTGAAGGCTTAAATAAATTAGACGAATTGGATGCCAGGGCAAAAGAATGGATAGCACCTCTGCCATTTTCTTACGATCCATTATTGCCTGGTTATAAGAGGCTTCTGGATGCCCCTGATCACGGCCACAGCATGCCTTACATGGCAGATGCCCAAGCTATAAAGGATGGCACCATGGCGCATTTTATTTTAATGAACTGGACCCCTGGGAAGTTGTTTTTTCACATAAATGGAGCTTATCATTCGGATAATTTTGAGGGAATTTACTGGCACCTAAAAAGGCATTTGAGGCAATTGAATATTTCGACGTTCTCCTCGGTTGAACAGGTCGATATTAACACTCTGGATCCGAAGTTTCTTGGAAAGGCTGATTTTATTATTGTTGTGCCATCGGATATGACAAAAACACATTAATCTTTGAATACAAATCCTCTTGCATTTATACCATCTTCAAAATCCACCGTTTTGCCAAGTATATACATCATATGCTTTTTTTCAATGTAGATAGAAATTGATTCAAAAGTATAGTTGAGATCCGTTTCTTTTAAAGTATCAAAACCTAACATATAGGATATGCCCGAACAACCACCCCCTTTGATTCCAAGCCTTAAACCATATTCTTTAGGGATGCCTTTTGTTGAAATAATATTTTTTAATTCCCGGAGTGCGGTTTCAGTGAACGAAAAAGGAATTTCTTGTGTCATATGGTGAAGAATAATAAATTCGTGGTTTTGATCGGAATCTTTATATTTTTGTGCTTAAATATAGTGAAATATGCAAATTCTTAGTGATTTAATAAAAATATTGCTACCTGCGGGCGTGTCTCTTTTAGCGATATATTTTACGGTAAAAGCTTTTCTTACGAAAGAGTTTGAAAAAAAACTCCTTGATATTAAGCTTACTAATACAAATATCGTTCTTCCTATTAGACTTCAGGCTTACGAGCGTATGAGTTTGTTTCTTGAACGTATTTCTCCTCATAATCTCGTAATGCGTTCTAACGATCCTTCCTATAACGTTGCCCAGTTCCATCATATTCTGGTTCATGAAATAAGAGAAGAGTTTAACCACAATCTTTCTCAACAGGTATATATGAGCGATCAGGTATGGCAGGCTGTCCGTAATACAAAAGATGAAATAATATCTGTTATAAATCAGGCAAATAATGGCCTTCCCAAGGATGCTAAGAGTATAGAACTTGCAAAAAAAATCTTTGAAGTGTACAATAGCAAAGAAGTAGATCCTATTTCAATTGCTTTACAGATACTTAAAGATGAGATCAGGAAGATATTTTAAGCTGACACCAGAGGTTAACCTTTTTAAAAGAATGGCTAGTAGTTGCTTTTTCTCAAATATTACTTTTCATATATTTTTTTTAAAAATAAATGGTTACCTTTGTTGCGCTCGTTTGTATTAATGGTAAATAATCATTTTTGTAAATGTTTAAAAAGGTACGATTATGCTGAATCAATTCTTAAACGGTCTATTTGGAAATTCAACAGGTGGGGAAATGGCTTCTTATTCCTATTTTGTTATATTTTTATTAGTTTTTATACCATCAGCATGGTTTGGCCTCTATGTGGTAAGTTATCTCATTAAAAAGCTTTTTCGGTAATTTCCTTTTATCGTCTTATTATTATTTATACCCAAATTATTTCTAGCAGTTCTGGTTTCTGTCCTTAATTTTAGTTTGATTTGCATTTAGACCGTTACGGCAAAACCAGATGAGAATAGCAATACAAGGTGGACGTGCCTCATTTCATGATATCGCAGCCCGGCAATATTTTGGCGGCGATATCGAAACAATTTCATGTCAGACATTTCGGGATTTATGTGAAGTATTGCAAAATGGCAATGCTGATTATGCCGTTATGGCCATTGAAAATGCCATTGCCGGAAGTATTCTTCACAATTATGCTTTAGTGCAGAATTATGATTTTGGAATAATCGGAGAGATTCAATTGCGTATAGAATTGAATCTTATGGCTTTGCCAGGTACCAAAATAGAGGATCTGAAAATAGTTCGATCTCACTACATGGCACTGCTTCAATGTGAGACTTTCTTATCTCAATACCCCCATTTCAAAATCGAAGAATACCATGATACGGCTGATAGTGCCAGAGATATACGCTTGAATAATCAAGAAAATGTGGGAGCTATAGCAGGCCGTTTTGCTGCAAATCTTTATGAGTTGGAGGTATTGGCAGAGGGGATAGAAACAGAAAAACGAAACTATACCAGATTTTATATTTTAAGCAGAGACAAAAAACACAAAGTCGATGACCCGGGGAAAGCAACCATAAGTTTTCAGTTACCCGATAAAGTAGGTGCACTGGCTGACATGCTGCGAGTTGTAGTTGATAATAATATTAACCTTACCAAAATACAATCGCTTCCGATTTTAGGTAGACCCAATGAATACACTTTTTATGTAGATTGTGAATGGAATAATTACGAAAATTTCCGTAAGAGTATAGAGATAAAAAGGATGGTAAATAATCTTAAAATATTAGGAGAATATAAAAAAGGAGAAACAATTCATGATTATTCCAAAGGCTTCCCGGCTTGATCAGGTTAAAGAATATTATTTTGTAAAGAAACTTGAAGAAATAGCCCTTCTGAACAAAGAGGGGAAAGATGTTATAAGTTTTGGTATAGGAAGCCCTGACCTGGCTCCTGGTGACAAGGCCATAGATGCTCTGGAACAAACCGCAAGACAAGGTAATACGCACGGATATCAACCTTATAGAGGAGTACCGGAATTGAGAGAAGCGATCGCTGCCTTTTATAAGAATACTTACGGTGCCGATTTAGATCCTCATAAAGAAGTGTTGCCTTTAATGGGGTCAAAAGAAGGCATACTTCATATTTTAATGGCTTTTGTTAATCCGGGCGAGGAGGTTTTAGTGCCTAATCCCGGATATCCAACCTACTCTTCCTTGTCTAATTTAATAGGCGCCAAAATAAGACATTATGATCTAAAAGAGGAAAATGGCTGGCATCCAAATCTGGAAGAGCTGGAAAAGGAAGATCTCAGTAAGGTTCGCTTAATGTGGTTAAATTATCCTCATATGCCAACCGGAACCGAAGGGACTACCGAAGTATTAATCCGGTTGGTGGAGTTTGCCAGACGGAATCAGATATTATTATGCTATGATAATCCATACAGCCTTGTTTTAAATAAAAATAAGCCTCTGAGCATTATGGCGATTCCCGGAGCTAAAGATGTTGCAGTTGAATTAAATTCTTTAAGTAAATCTCATAACATGGCTGGGTGGAGAATAGGGATGATGGTGGGTAAACAGGAATACTTAAATGCAGCGCTTGCCGTGAAGAGCAATATAGATTCCGGGATGTTTTTAGGATTACAAAAAGCAGCTATAACGGCTTTGAATCTTCCGGAGGAATGGCATGTGGAACGGAATAAAGTGTATGCAGAGCGAAGAGATGTTGTGTTTAAAATATTAGATATCTTAGGTTTTGAGTACGACAGAGCTCAGGTTGGGATGTTTGTATGGGCTAAGCCAAAAAACAAGTCTGAAATTCCGGATATTGAACAATACGTAGATAAACTTCTTCATGAGGTAAATGTGTTTTTTACCCCGGGATTTATATTTGGAAGCAATGGTAATGGCTATATGAGGGCTTCGCTTTGTGTTTCTTCTACCCGTATGGAACAGGCATATGAACGAATTAAAAAGTGGAAAGGTTAAGTTATTTGGTTCTGGCCTGAGGCCTGTATATAATGTATTTACCCTTTGATTTTGTTTTAAGATCAATGACCGTCAGGCCTACTGTTTTTCCTGAGTAGGATGTGTTTTGGTGCGCTAGCTCATAGACGCCATCTCCTTTAACTGCGTATATAATGGCCGTATGGTGTGGCATTGATTCCTTGTATTTACATCCATCTTTGACATAGGTTAATTCGATCTTTTCAAATTGAATAATGTCACCGGGGTAGACGGGCTCTTTTTTGGGATTAACCTTTCTGCCGTATTTATATTTTCCATCCCATATGGCTCCATAACTATTTAATGCTTCAGCAGCCAGATCCCAGCATTCGCCTCTTCCGACTTTTTGATTGATTTTTGATTTTACGAATTCCAGTATCTTTTGATTTAATTCAGGAATTTCTTGGGAGACAGTGGGTTTAAAGCCGGTTATTAAAAAGAGTGACAGCAGAAAAAATGTATAATGTAGCTTCATGAGACTGAGGTTTTTTACATATAACGGACAGGAAGCATGTTTAGCTTTCAAATACTTATTTTTCTTAGTGATTCTGTTTGTATCTTTTAAAAGGAGTAAAAAAAAGAGGTTCTATCACAAGATAGAACCTCTTTTTTTTGATTAAAATTAGTTTAAGCCTCCTGCAATTCAGGTTTTGATTCTTCTTCAGTTGGATTGGCAACTGGTTTAGATCCGATAAAACCATAGAAAACAATGTATATGTAGCATAAAGCAGGAATGATAAATGCTAGCCTTAATCCTATGCTTGGTAAATCAGCAAGAGCTCCTTGTACAAGAGGAACGATGGCTCCACCTACTACAGCCATAATTAGTAAAGACGATCCCTGACTCGTGTTTTTCCCTAGATTTCTAATAGCTAGTGTAAAGATTGTAGGGAACATAATGGAATTGAATAAGCCAATTGTCACAATAGCCCATTTAGCTAAATCTCCGCTTGCCGTTATTACGATTGACAAAAGTGCAACAACAATAACTGAGCATAAGCCTAAGGCTTTGCCTGGGTCAACCTTACTTAACGCTGCAGCACCCACAAATCTTCCTATCATAGCACCGCCCCAGAACATTGAAAGATACGTGCTAGCCTCTTCTTCAGTTAATCCTGCTACATCTGGGTATTTTAAGAAATTAATTAGAAAACTACCGATTGCAACTTCACCACCTACATACATAAATATGCAAATAACTCCTAATACAAGATGCTTGTGGCTAAGGGCACCCTTAAAAGAACCAGAGCTCTCTTCTGTATTCCCCATTTCAATTTTTGGGAGTTTTGAAATTTTTATAACTGCTGCTATTATGAAAAGTAGTGCTGCCAATCCTAAGTATGGAAGCTTTACAGCATCAGCTTTAGTTAATTTATATTCCAAAAGTTGCTCTGGGGTCATAGAGACAAGTTCTGTTGCCGTAAGAGTTGCCCCGGTAAATATTAAAATTGCACCAAGAGCCGGAGCTACAGTAGTACCTAATGAATTAAAAGCCTGTGTTAGGTTTAAGCGACTGGATGAGGTTTCCGGCTTGCCTAAAATTGCAACATATGGATTAGCCGCTACCTGTAGTAGGGTAATGCCTGAAGCTAGTATAAACAATGCAGCCAGGAAAAAACCATATAATTTGGTCTCCGCTGCCGGATAAAATAAAAGGCAGCCTATCCCTGCTGTTATTAATCCTACAATAATTCCATTCTTATAACCAATCTTGGATACTATTTTCCCGGATGGGAGGGACATAATGAAATATGCTCCGAAAAAGGTAAATTGAATAAGCATTGCTTCTGCATAGGAAAGATTAAATACATCTTTCAAATGAGGAATAAGGATGTCATTCATACAAGTGATAAAACCCCACATGAAAAACAATGCTGTTACAATAGCTAAAGGGGTAGTATAATTTTTGTTTGGGTCAAGAAGATTGACACCTGAATTCCCGGATTGTGAGATTCCTGCCATTTAAATTTTCAAGTTTAAGCCTTTGTCGGATTATTTTTTTTTAAAATAATATTAAAACTAAGATAATTTATGTTCCTATGCAATTCCTTGAAGCAAATTATTGTTTGCCATAAAGCAATTTTGTATGGGAAAATTGATGTTTTTAAAACTACAACGAATACAAATTTATTAAATTATTATTTTAAAAATCAGGTTTTATTTATAATCGTTGATTTAAGTTGTTTATGATACTTCATTAATTAGAAAATCAGTATTTTATTTTTGCTGTAAAGAAATTTATAAATGTGTAAGTTTTACAGTATAAATGAACCGGTATTGCTGATGAATTTGTTTCTTTTTTAAAAGAGAAGTGTTTTATGGATAAAAGATATAGTATAATATGTAAAAATGAAGTTTCTAACGATGCCAGTCTTCAGGTAAGCCTTGATTCCGATAAAAGAAGTGGTAGGGAAGATTTAACTGTTGGATTTAGCCTGGTTCATGCCAGTGAAATAAAAGTTTCTTTATTGAATATGATGGGCAAAGTTGAATATTTTGTAAAAAACAGGTATGATGAAGGGATTAACAGCATTAAATTCTGCACACGTGAATTTAAAAAAGGCTTATATTTTCTTGAACTTATAGCTGATGGGAAAGTTTCTATGATGAGGGTTCTTATTCGTTGATTTTTTATTATACGATAATTTTCCTTTTATCTTTGCACGATGCAATTGAAAAACGATTTGATACTTCAGGCTGCCAGAGGAAATAAAACCGAGAGGACGCCTGTATGGTTAATGAGACAAGCAGGAAGAATTCTTCCGGAATACAGAGCTGTAAGAGAAAAACTTAGTGGTTTTAAAGAGCTGGCCATGACGCCGGAACTTGCTGCTGAAGTTACCATTCAGCCAATCGATATTTTAGGAGTAGATGCGGCTATTATTTTTTCGGATATTTTAGTGGTCCCGGAAGCAATGGGGCTGACTTATGAAATGTATGAGAATAAGGGGCCTGTATTTCCTAAAGTCATTCAATCAGCCGCTGATATAGCATCTTTGAGAGCATCAGAAGCTTCAGATGAATTGGAATATGTTTATGAGGCTATTCGGATTACCAAACGTGAGCTTGGTGGGAGGGTTCCTTTGTTAGGTTTTGCCGGTGCGCCGTGGACTATTTTGGCCTATATGGTCGAAGGAAGTGGCTCAAAAACTTTTTCCAAGGCCAGGAAAATGCTTTATGCTGAGCCGGAACAAGCCCACAAACTCTTGCAAAAAATTACCGATGCAACCATTGCTTATTTAAAGAAGCAAATCGAAGCGGGGGCGGATATGATACAAATTTTTGATAGCTGGGCCGGAATTTTGCCTCCCTACCATTACAAAGAATTTTCGCTTTATTATATCTCAGAAATTTGTAATGCCATCAGGGATGTTCCTGTAACAGTTTTTGCAAAAGGCGCTTTTTTTGCCCGTGAGGAAATGGGGCAGCTCAACTGTGAAACCATTGGCCTTGACTGGAACATGGGTGTTAAGGAGTCCAGGAAAATGATTGGAGGTAATAAGACCTTGCAGGGTAATCTGGATCCATGTCTGTTATACTCTTCCTACGATGAGATCAGGAAATATACCCGTCAAATGCTCATGGATTTCGGTCCCGAAAGGCATATTGCTAATTTAGGGCATGGCGTTTATCCTGATACTGATAAAGATAAGGTTCGTTGTTTTGTTGATACTGTGAAAGAGTTCAGGTTCTAGGCTCTCGCTAGAACTTTACCTCTGGTATTAGCCTATCATAACATGAGCATCCGGATATCTGTAGGAGGTAGTTATAACCCTTCTGCTTAATGCAAGAGCTAAAGTTAAAAGCCCAACTCTTCCGGTAAACATGGTTACGATAAAAACGAATTTGCCTGGAAGGCTCAGGTTGGGGGTAAGCCCCAAACTAAGCCCCGTGGTTGAAAAAGCTGAAATCTGTTCAAAAATAATTACCACAAAATCGTAGCCCTGCTCCGTAAAGCTAAGGATAAGGATGGCCACGAAGTTGAAAGCCACGGCAAAAGCAAAGAGCGAAAAGGCTTTAGACAACAACTCGTTAGGGATAGTCCGCCTGCCTAACTCAACTCTCCAACTTTCTCGAATGGTAGCAATAGAAGAAACTACTATTAAAAGGAAGGTGCTGGTTTTGATACCTCCTCCTGTTGATGCAGGAGAAGCTCCAATGAACATTAGAAAAATAATCACCAGTACGGTCTGAAGCTGTAGGTTTTCAATTATAATAGTGTTAAATCCTGCTGTCCTGGAGGTTACGGACTGGAAGAAAGAAGCGATGAAAGCCTCCATTGTATTCATTCCTGCTAAGGTGTGGTTGCGCTCAATAAAATAAATCATGGCCATTCCAAATATGATGAGGGCTGCGGATGTATAAATGGCTATTTTAGATGAAAGCTTCCAATCTTTCCAGGGATATTTTAATCGCTCCCGCATATTTTTTATTGAGAAAAGATCCTGTATTACAGGAAATCCAAGCCCCCCAAGGATTATAGAACAAGCCATGATGATATGCAGGATGTAAGAATTTCTTACTCCGGGATTGTGTAAACCATCCGGGAGAATGCTAATGCCTGCATTGCAAAAAGAAGAAATGCCATGAAAAACGGAATAAAATATTTTCTGTCCGAGACTTTCAAATTGAATTTCATTACCCCATGTCAGAAAAATTCCAAGCGAAACCATCATCTCAATGGATACGGTTATAATGATAATTTGCTTAAATAAGCTCTGTGCAGAAAACAATGATTCACTGCTATAAAGGTTTTTAATTATGGATTGATGTTTAATGCCTACACTTTTAGGAAAAAGGGTTGAAAAGAATGTTGCGAAGGATATGATACTTAAGCCTCCGAGTTGAAAAAGAAGCAGTATAAGGATCTTTCCTTTAAGCGTAAAGTGCGCTGAAACATCTACGACCATTAGCCCTGTTACGCAACTGGCGCTTACTGCTGTAAACAAGGCATCAATAAAAGGCATACTGCCATCAATTGTTGTTACAGTGGGTAGCATTAATATGGAGGTCCCCAAAGCTATAAGCATTAAAAAGCTGGTAATGAAAATGGTGGTAGGTTTATAAGTCAGCAAATTTATTCTGGGGCTTATTTTAATAAATTCAAAGACTGAAAGAAGTATTATAAATAAGGCCACATAGGCTTCGTAGTTTATGGTAATGAGGTTAATTCCAATCAACCTTAAGATGAAATAACAAAAAATGCTAAACATCAAAAAGCCCTCAAACCAAGTCCTTCGCATGAAGTCTCTGCGATGAAACGAATAGGT
>JBKBXU010000026.1:0-23869 GCA_046313675.1 Cytophagaceae bacterium | reverse complement strand
GAATGATAAAGTTTTATCTTAGTTATCATGGGAATACAAAACTTGCACCAATGGTGAAAGAAATTGGTTGGTCGCATAATATCGTTATTATGGAGAAATGCAAAGACGACCTGGAACGGGAGTTTTACATGCGAATGACAAAGAAATACGGCTGGACAAAAAATGTGCTGATACATCAGGTAGAAGGGAAGTCCTACGAAAAGTTTTTGCTGAACCAGACCAACTTTGATAGTGCAGGGCAATTTCCACAATTTTTCCATAACAAACACTTCGTTACAATGAAATCATTGACAAAGAGCGTCTATAACAAACTAACCACATAGAAGCTATCGGTAGCCTGTGGCTACCTGCCATGTACATGACCAAAAACTGGTTACCCAAAAAACTTATTTCAACACCCTCCACATCCAATCCTGTTCATCGCTATTTGTACTTTTTGGGCTTCACGCATTTGAGAGCTGAGTCAAGATCAGGTATAGATCCGGAATACGCTTCCAAAGGAGTGAGGCCATGTATAGAGGCATGGGGGCGAATCGTGCAGTAATCATCCACAGCATTTGAGATGCAGGAATACAATTGCTGATCAGTAGAAGGCTTGTAATATCGGAGATATCGTTTCATGATTTTGTTTATGCTTCAATGGGGGAATTGGAAAACGTAATATCTTTGAGCGCAATGACTTTGGTCAATTGAGTTGAAAGACGAGATCAGCAAATACCTTCCTTTGCTGTAAAGTTTTAGGGAAACCATGTGCTGAAAATATGTCTTGAAAGTAAAAGTCATATTTTGCGGTATCAGGTTATTTGGATACATTTGGATACTTTTTGGATATATCCATAAAAACACAGAAAGATGAAACATAAATTAGAGTTTACAGGCGAAGTCTATCAGCAAATCATGAAACAGTTAAGCGTTATTGACCGCTTTAAAGGCACCTGGGAAACGATAGAACTTAAACACAGTAAGCACCTGAAGGAACTTAAAAAAATAGCCACTATTGAAAGTATTGGTTCTTCGACCAGGATAGAAGGAGCAACGTTGACAGATTCGGAAGTAGAAAAATTATTGAAGTCGGTAAAAGTAAGCAAGCTGACAACCAGGGAACAGCAGGAAGTAGTCGGTTACTATGACACGCTGCAGATCATATTGGATAATTTCAAAGACATTGATTTATCAGAAAGGTACATCCACCAATTGCACGGCATTTTGTTAAAGTATAGTGGGAAAGACCAAAGCCACAAAGGAAACTATAAAACCTTATCCAATCAGGTAGTAGCCCACTATCCGGACGGGGCACAGCGAACTATTTTCAGGACTACCGAGCCGGCCATGACAGCCAAGGAAATGGAGGAATTGTTGTTATGGACGGGCAAGCGTTTTGAAACATTAGATATGCACCCTGTAATCCTAACAGCCACTTTTGTTTATGAATTTTTATCCATACATCCCTACCAGGACGGAAATGGAAGGTTGTCGAGGCTTTTGACCACTTTGTTATTGATGCAACAGGGATATGAATTTGTACAGTACGTATCCTTTGAACACGTCATTGAAGAAAGAAAAGATGGTTATTACAGGGCATTAATGGCCGGACAAAAAAACAGGTACAAGAAAACCGAGAAAATAGATAAATGGATATTGTTCTTTATAGATTGTTTGGTTACGCTGATCCAACGTTTAGAGGCTAAATACGAGCGGTATAGCAAATTAAAAAAAGACCTGAACGAAAGGCAGCAGGAAGTCTTATCCTTCATTAAAAAGAAAAAGAAAGTACAAATGAGTGAAGTAGGAGAGGCCTTTAAAAATCATTCCCGAAATACATTAAAAAAAGACCTGACCTATTTAACCAACGAAGGGTTGATATTTAAAACCGGGACGCTGAAAGGGACCCGATATCATTATCAGGAACAATAATCCAAAAAAAAGAACCCAGTGGGGGTTACCTGCCTGTAGAAGTCATTTCAGGTAGTAGGGATGGCGGAAGCCATAAAAAGTACACCCCTGGAGCAGTTCCCTCCGCTGTCCCTTGCCAAGGGAAAGTGTAGGGCAGAGGGCAAAACAAATAGACCAGGCAAGGCAAGGCAAGGCACATCCCCAAACCCGTTGTAATAAAAAAGCCAGAGCGCTACCGACAAACCGATATCGTAGAACTGAAAGACGGGATCAGCAAATACCATCCTTTGCTGTAAAGTTTTAGGGAACCATGTGCTGAAAATATGCCTTGAAAGTAAAAGTCATATTTTGCGGTATTGGGTTATTTGGATACTTTTGGATACTTTTTGGATATGTCCATAAAAATATAGAAAGAGAGTTTACAGGTGAAGTTCAGCAACCGTATTGACCGCTTTAAAGGCCTGATAAAAAACAAAAAACTGGTTCGAACGTCCGTTCGGACCTTTTTTGTTTTTTGCAGCCCGGTTCTTATTTTAGAATATAAACCAGTTGTATGATTTCTAGGTATAAGTTTCATAACCAGGAAATTTTTATAGGTCTGACAGTGGTTCTATTTGTTAGATATCTATATCAGAAATGAGTATAGAGATGTAATTTTAGAAAGAATTTCAACAGAACTATAAAGCTAAACCACCGACATTCTGCAAAAAATATAAAAGGCACGAGCTAAAAGCATTGCGCCAGTTTTTTATTTTTTATCAAACAGTTGATTGTTTAGTAACTTCGCGCGAGAGGAGTTAAACTACATTCATGAAAACCCGGTACGTGCAGGTATTGTATATAGAGCAGAAGATTATGTTTATTCAAGTGCATCTGCTTATGCAGGAATGGAAAGTGTTTTGGAAATTGATTTTATTGATTGAGTTCATTTTGCGTAGCTACAAGCTACGCATAGCTTTGCGGTGGTTTAGTAAGTGAATTATAAGACATTACATTAAATTAAATTATCTTAGTAGCCTCAGGCTACTTCATGCAGTTTATTATCGTATAGTATTTGATGATCGGGTGCCGCTATGCTCCATCCAAGGATATTTCTGGAGAAAAAATTTTTAGTAACGATAAACTTTTAAAAAGCTTTCCATATACCTATTTTATATAATTGGCACTCACCCATCCTTAGCTTCTAAAATTTGTACCTTAGTTCCCTTTGGTAGGGGGAGGGCTACCTGTTCTGCCTCCACATCCGGGCTTGAACGAATATTTAATCTGCTGGCTGTTACTATACCTTCTTTAGGGACGGCAATGTCTTCGGCCTCGTTTTGATTCCGGTTAAGGTTTAAAATTTTATCCCGCATTTTGTCTAAAGGAAAGGCTGGGCCCGGGTCAATTTTTCGACCAGGAGAAACCTCTTCATGTCCTAAAACATATTGAATATTATATTTCTCATTTAATAACAAAGAAATTTCATAGACTAATTGTAGTTGTACTTCAGTATAGGCGTGCCAATATCGTTCAATTGTTTCGTTCCTGTGTACAGCTTTGACAACATTCTCTTCAGAATATTTTCTTCCAAACCAACTGTAGTAACCATCACCTCTTTTTTCAAGCAGACCGGCATTATCAAGTTCTATTCCTATGGAATATTGGTTGAATCCGGTTCTGCCTCCATATTGACTCTGGCCCGCATGCCAGGTTATACTATTAAAAGGTGCTAGCTGGCAGATTTTTCCATCCCGGCCAATGACCAAATGAGCAGAAGCTTTTATTTTTGGGTTAGTTAAGGTATTTACTGCAGATTCAAGGCTTGAACCAGCTGTATAGTGGACAATAATGGTGTCAGGTAAATTTTCTCCAAATTTTCCTCCTTTATTGGGCGTATTAACATGACTTATTTCAGCTCCATAAAGCCAATGGTTTTTGATCTGCATTGTTTCTATGATGTAAGAAGTATACAAAAAAAATTAACTGCTATTGTTTTACCTTTTAAGGTAAAACTTCTATATCTAAGCCCTAAATAAATAGTTATCAATCAAAAAAATTACACCACTTGGTTTACTTCTTCAGGATCTTGTGTTTTATCAATAACCGGTTCTGTTTCCACAATAACTGTTTTTGGAGCGTAAATAAAATCCATTGGACGTTTCCATACCTTAAGAAGTAAAATTCCGGCAAGCTTTCTGCTTTGTCTGAAATTTACCCTTCGTGATTTAATAGCAACAAAAATGGCAAGGCCGAAACTAACAAAAAGGTTAACAAAGCCTATACTAAGAATGCCGCCTATAGAAATCAAAATGTCTTCCAGTGGAACCTGAAATTGTAAAGCAGCCATGGCAATACCAAAATTTCCGGAAGAAAAGGTAATATGTCGGATGTCTAGTGGAAGGCCAAAGATAAATCCAATAGTGGATGTGGAGCCCAAGAATATACCAAAAAAGAAGTTTCCTGCCAGACTTCCAAGGTTTTTATCTATATAATTAGAAAACTTGGTTAACCTTTTTTGACCTAAGACACTTCTTAATCCAGAATGAATATTCAACCTTTGAGAAATTTTACAATATACATTTTTATTGTCCCAGTATCCGGAGATAAGCCCGGCAAGGAAAAGGTATACACCGGCAATGGCGGCATGGAACAACGCAAGGCTTTCGATGGGACTACAGTCCTTCATCATCTTATAAGCTTTTTCTGGATCTGCAAGGTGCTGTCCATTAATATAATATATGGCCATAGCTATTGCAAAGGCCACAGGGAAAGCAATAATAATATTACCTATTAAGGCTATAAATTGTGAGCGACTTATTTTTACAATAAGGTCGGCCAGGGAATTTAGTGCAGGTTCAGAAGATTCTTTTAAGTCCAGCGAACCTGCAATCTTGGATGCCGTCATTGCAGGTTGCTTAGTGGCAAGTGTAGAATGTGTAACATGAATACCCATAAAACCAAGGGAATAATTCATGCTGTACATAAAAGCTTCCCCAAACAGCGGCAGACGCAGGTAATGAATGAGGGTTTTAAAAATAGTAAGAATGCCAACAATTAAACCACCGGCCATAGCAGAAAAAAACATTTTTTTATACTCTTTTCTGGTACTGGTAATATAATGTTCACCTGTCCGTCCTGCATGTTCTGTGATCTGAAATGCGATCAGATCGAAATTACTGGCGAGATGCTCTCCTAAGCTGTGTTTTTTATTTTCAGCCTTAACCAATTCTTTAAACAATTCCACAGCAGCCAGGGTAGGGAGTTGGTCATTCTCTGTGAGAATTTTGATTAAAATACGTATTCTTCGTATGTTTTGAATCAGGCGCTGTAAGGTATAGGTTAATGTTAAGCTGGCACCAAATTTACTTTTATTGTTACGTATAGTTTCTACATACTTTTCACATTGATAAAGTAAGTTGAAAAGGTAGTTTGCCTGAGGGTTAGCAGGCGTTCGATCAAAATTAGGGTCTTGGACAAATTTCTCCAGATAGATAATCACGGCCTTATTTTGCGCCAGAAAGGGAGAATCAAATTCTTCAAGCTCAGGTATTTTATCTATAATTTCCGGTTCCAGGCCCAAACTGGTAATTCTTTGAGAGAGAACTAATACGGAATTTAATAATTGGTTCAGGAAATCGGCATTTGTCTGATCTCTGCCTTTGGCAAACATCAGTTGGAAAAATTCCTGCCAAAGTTTACTGTCTATTCCGGTGACCCACTGATAGTCTGATCTCTTATAAAAAACTTCGTTCAGTAGTTTGGTTAGGTCTTTGTCATGGTATATGGGAGGCAGGACAAACTGGGTGATTTTTTTTGTCGTTTCCTTGAAAAAGCCGTCATTGGAAAGTATACCAATCTCTGTTAACAGACGGATAATTTTCTTTTTATCAATGAGGTTAAAGAAATAAGTGCGTAAGCCCGATGCCAGTTCAGGGTTTTCCCTTAATATTTCTATAACCTCAGTAAGGTTTTTCTCGGCTTTTGCCCAATTGGATTTCCTGGAAGGCCTGATTTTGCTCACCAATGCCTTCAAAAGTGTATTATCAGAATCCGTATGGTGCTGTATTTCTCTTAATAAATCAATAACCATTTAATATATACCGTAAAGCTGAAACGAATATTTTACAGAATAGGAAAGATACTAGTATTTCTCCTGGTTTGCAAAGAGAAATTATATAATTATGCCTTGCCTTAAGTGCATAATCAACACAAAGTTATATTTGTAAAATGCCGGATTAAACCACTTTGACCAGGTAGTAATTCTTTTTTCCTTTCTGTACAAGAAGGTACTTGTCTTGCAAAAGTTGAAAATCGGCTTTTTGATCGGCAGCGGAAATTTTTTCTTTGTTGACACTTACTCCACCTCCCTGAATCATTTTACGCGCTTCTCCTTTGGATGGAAAAATTCCAAAACCTGTTGCTTCTGTCAGCAATTCGGTCACGTCTTTAATTTCAGCTAATTTTCCTCCGGTAAGTTCGACTTGCGGTACACCTTCAAAAAGAGAAAGGAGGGTAGATTCATTCAGGCTTTGAAGATCCTCCGTAGTAGACTTTCCAAAGAGTATTTCGGATGCCTTTATTGCATTGTTGTATTCATCTTCTGAGTGAACACGAATGGTAATGTCTTTTGCAAGAGCTTTTTGTAAAATACGTTCATGAGGTGCCTTTGCATGTTCCGCTTCCAAAGCTTCTATTTCTTCTTTTGTAAACAAAGTAAAGATGCGTATGAATTTTGCCGTATCCTCATCAGCACCATTTAACCAAAACTGATAGAATTTATAAGGGGAGGTCATATCCGGAGATAGCCAAACGTTTCCCCCTTCGGATTTTCCAAATTTAGTACCGTCCGATTTTGTAAGCAGGGGACAGGTTAATGCATAAGCTTCACCACTTGCCACTCTTCTGATTAATTCAGTTCCTGAAGTAATATTTCCCCATTGATCTGACCCACCCATTTGGAGCTTCATATTTTTGGTTTTGTGCAGGTGAAGAAAATCATATCCCTGTAAAAGCTGGTAAGAAAATTCTGTGAAAGTAAGTCCTTGTTCCAGACGCTTTTTTACAGACTCTTTTGCCATCATATAGTTTACGGTAAGATGCTTTCCTGCATCGCGTAAAAATTCTATAAAGCCGATTTTGCCAAACCAGTCATAGTTATTTACGAGCTCAGCAGCGTTTTTACCTGAGAAATCAAGGAATTTTTCTAACTGAGATTTTATACATTGCTGATTATATTCCAGTGTTTCTTCAGACAGAAATTTTCTTTCTTCTGATCTCCCTGAAGGATCACCAATCATTCCCGTTGCACCACCCACTAAAGCAACCGGTTTATGCCCTGCTTTCTGGAAATGAACAAGAAGCATTATGGTAACCAGGTTACCTATGGTCAAAGAAGAAGCTGTGGGATCAAAACCTACATATCCCAGCGTCATCTCTTTATTTAATTGTTCTTCAGTTCCGGGCATGATATCATGAATCATGCCTCTCCATTTTAATTCTTCTACAAAATTGCTCATTCGGTGATCTTGCTAAATTGTGTATATCTAATCCGGCTGCAAAGATAAAAAATCAATCTTATTTTTATTACTTTGCATTTAGATACTCTCGGATTTAATTAATTATCTTTTTAAAAGTGGCAGCAGTAACACCGGAAGCAGTACTTAAGGATTTAAAAGCCGGAAAATATGCCCCAGTATATTTTCTTCAGGGTGATGAGCCTTATTATATTGACCTTATCTCAGATTATATTGAAGACCATTGTCTTGATGAAACAGAAAAAGGTTTCAATCAGACCATTGTATATGGCAAGGATATAAACATAAACACCATACTTCAGCATGCGAGAAAATTTCCTATGATGTCTGAAAGGCAGGTGGTGATCATAAAAGAAGCTCAGGATATATCAGACCTTGGAAAAGAAGCAGGAGATAAACAACTGGAAGCTTACCTTCAAAACCCGCTGCCGTCCACTGTCTTGGTTTTTTGTCATAAATACAAAACCCTTGACGGAAGAAAGCCGTTGGTGAAAAAATTGAAGGATCAGGCGGTATTTATAGAATCAAAGAAGCTTTACGATAATAAGATTCCTGATTGGGTTACAAATTATTTCTCGTCTCAGGGACATAAAGTTCATCCTAAAGTAGCCGCTTTAATGGCTGATTTTATAGGTAATGACCTAAATAGGATGAGCAATGAAATAGATAAATTACTTATCAATGTCAAGGCTGATCAGGAGATAACAGAAGAATTGGTAGAGAAGTATGTTGGAATTAGTAAAGAATATAATGTATTTGAATTGCAAAAAGCTTTGGGGACAAAAGACCTTTTAAAAGCCAACCGGATTGTAAACTATTTTGAAGCTAATCCGAAGAACAATCCTTTAATACCTGTTATTGCTGTTTTGTATTCATATTTCAGCAAACTATTTCTTGTTCATACTGCCAGTGACAAGTCTGATGGGAATTTGTCTAAAATTTTGCAGGTTAACCCCTTTTTTGTAAAAGATTTTACCGTGGCTGCACGAAATTTTCCTATTGGTAAGCTGGTTAATATTATCCATTATTTACGAGAATCCGATCTTCAGGTTAAGGGGGTTAAAGGTGGTAGTGTAACGGAAGGCCAAATTCTCCGGGAATTGGTATTTAAAATCCTCCATTGATACAATTTTTCGTGTTGATTCATCGTCTACTATGAAATACAGAGTTTATCAGAAGCTTGGTATTTTAATCGTATTTTAATTAAAGGATTTCTTTTTTTAGCAAAATATTTCTTTAATTTGGACAAGTTAAAAGCTAAAAAGTAAAACTTTCTTTTTGTTACTGCGCCGGCAGATTTTCCGGATGATTCTTGGAAAGATTATGTTTAAAAAAATAGTTCTATTATCGCTGTTTTGTTTTTTTGTAAATACAATTTCAGCACAGAATACACTTATAAGAGAAGCTGAAGATTTGGACTTCAGAAGAGGTCTGGAATTACTGGACAGGGAAAAGTATGGAGCTGCCAGAGAATTTTTTGAACGCTACTTAGAAGAATCAGCGGAAAGCTTGAGAAGGGTAGAGGCCGAATATTACATAGCTTACTCTGCCATGCATCTTTTCCATCCGGATGCTGAAATTTTATTTCAAAATTTTCTTGCCAAATACCCTTATCATTCCAAAGCATCACAGGCTTATTATGATTTAGGAACGTTTTACTATAACAACAAGAAGTACGACAAGGCCATCCAATATCTTGATCAGATCAATTATGCTCATTTAGCAGGTGATCAAAAAGCTGAAGCCAAATTTATGCTTGGCTATTCTTATTTTTCACTTAAGGAGTTTGATAAAGCACTCCTAACCTTTAATTCCATTAAATCCACTAATCATAAATATACCTATGCAGCAAACTACTATGCGGGGTATATTAATTATAGAAATGCTAATTACGATGCTGCCTTAATGGATCTTAAAGTGGCTCAGCAAAATGAAGCTTATAAAAACATAGTACCTTTTTTGATTGTCAATATATATTACAGACAGGGAGAATACGAAGAGCTGATTAATTATTCTGAAAGCCTTAGCAAATCAGGAGGTACTTATCAGAATGCGGAAGACATTTTTGTGCTTACCGGAGAAGCCTATTTTATGAAAAATGATTTTCCTAAAGCTGCAGAATACTTTAAGAGGCATGTCACTGAAGTAAAGGGACGACCGGCTGCCGATGTTCAGTATCGTTTGGCATATGCAGAATTCAGAAACGGGGCTTATGAAGATGCGATTAACAGCTTTAAAGCGGTTGTTGGCCAGAAAGATTCACTTGGACAAAATGCGGGCTACTACCTGGCTATTTCCTATGTAAGAACCGGCAACAAAGCTTTTGCTCTTGCGGCATTTGATCAGGCACGAAAACTTAGCTATAATAAGCTTATTCAGGAAGAAGCACACTTTCAATATGGAAAGGTGAATTTTGAGCTGGAGAAGTATAGTGAAGTGATATTTTCCTTTAAAGAGTTTAATAAAAACTATCCACAAAGCGCGCATTCCAATGAAGCAAATGAATTATTGGTGGATGCCTTGCTGAAAGGTAATAATTATGTGGAAGCCTTAAAATACATTGAAAATATTAAGGTTAAAAGCCCCAAGCTTAATCAGACCTATCAGCGCATAGCTTTCTTAAAAGGAAATGATGAATTCAACAGCAAGAAATTTAAAGAAGCGATACAATCCTATGAGAAGTCAATTCAATACCCTGTAGATAAAGACCTGGTTATAGCCGCCTATTTCTGGCAGGGAGAAGCTGCTTCTGTATTAAGGGATTATGAGCAGGCAATTCGCAGTTATGCAGCACTATTTCAAAGACCTGGTTATGAAAAAACCATTTACGGAATCAAAACCAGGTATAGCATTGGGTATGCCTATTATAACACAAAACAGTATGACAAGGCTTTGCCTCACTTCCGTGAATATGTAAAAGCCCTTTCTTCTGCAGAGGATAAATTAAATTATAACGATGCGTTGATTCGATTGGCTGACCTGTATTATGTATCTAAAAATTATTCAGATGCTATTAAATATTACGATGAAGCTATAAAAGTTAAAAATCCTGATAGCGATTATGCCTGGTACCAAAAAGGTGTGGTTTATTCTATGATGGATAAAAACCAGGAATCCAAAAATAGTTTTACCACGGTCATTCAGCAATATCCGACTTCATTATATCATGCCGATGCAATTTTCCAAAAAGCACAGTTGAACTTCAGAGAGAGCAATTATCAGGAGGCTCTTAATGGATTCAGTAATGTAATTGAGAATAAGTCGGGAAGCCCATATGTTCCATATGCGTATTTAAGAAGGGCTATTGCCTATACCAACCTTAATAAAAATGCTGAAGCTGTTAATGACTATGAAGTAATCATCAACCGCTTTCCTAAGCATGAGGTAGCTAAGGAGGCCTTAAGGGGAATGGCGCAACCATTGACAGCACTTGGAAGAGGAGAGGAAATTAGTAACTTTATTGATAAGGTAAAGGCCGCAAATCCTGATGTTAATACAGAAGGAATTGAATACGATGCTGCCTACACGTTCTATTCGAATGATAAATTTCCAAAGGCGATTGACGGTTTTTCAAAGTACCTGAAATCCTATCCTGACGGGGTCAATGTGTATGACGCAAGATTTTTCCTTGCCGAGTCTTATTATTTTCACAACGACAAGGACAATGCATTACCTTATTACAGACAAGTAATACGCAATAAAGATGGTATGTATTACAATCGCTCAATCTCCCGTCTGGCTGATATTAGTTTCACCGCCGGTAATTTAAAAGAGGCAAATAATTACTATAGAGCATTATTAACTTCAGCCAAGAACAAAAAGGAAAGATCGAACTCCTGGTTGGGGTTAATGGAGTCGTATTATAAGCTAAACTCTTACGATTCTTCCGTTTTCTTCGCAAATGAAATTCTGAAGAATGGTGGGGGATCCATTGATGCAGAAACAAAAGCCTTGCTTCACCTTGGTAAAGTAGCTTATATTAAAAAAGATTATGCTGTAGCACAGGATCATTTTCTTAGCACCATCAATACGGCAAGAGACATAAATGCTGTAGAAGCACAGTACATGATTGCAAAGATTCTTTTTGATCAGGAAAAATATAAACAGTCACTTGATGCCTTGTATGAGCTTAATAAGAGTTTTCCACCTCATGATGAGTGGCTGGGAAGGTCTTTTCTCCTGATAGCAGATAACTTGTTGGCCATTGATGAAGTCTTTCAGGCCAAAGCAACCTTAAATTCAATTATAGAACGATCACCACACAAAGAAACGGTGGAAAAAGCAAAACAAAGAATCAAAGAAATTGAAGCAAAAGAAAAGGCTGAAAAGAATAAGGAGGTGATCAATGAATAAGAGAAACATATTCAGATTGGTATTGCCTGTCCTGGTAATCCTTTTGTTTGCCGGCGTATCTTATGGTCAGGATGAAGATGATGGCCTTAAAAAAGTTGTAATTTTCGAAAAGGAAACAAAGCTTGAGTTGCCGTCAGCTGTTCGGCAATATGAAAAAATTAGCTATGAGCAGCCGGTAGGGGAAAATAAGCCTTTGGATTATGACTTCTCTGAGGTTGATCTGCGTTTGCCTAAAATGGACATGAAGGTGAAGGTGCCTACCATTAAACCACCTGAACTTAAAAAGCTTTATGGTAACTATGTAAAAGCCGGATTTGGCAACTATGCTACCCCTTATCTTGAAGGTTATTTTAACAACAAGAGAAGTGAAGATTATACGTATGGCTTGCATTTTCGCCATTTATCCAGTCAGCGCGGGCCTGTTCGATGGGCCGGAACTAGTAATAATGATGTGAGTGCTTATGGTAAATATTTTATGGGGTCTTCTGTGGCATCCGCAAGAATAGGTTACCAAAGAAATATGGTACATTATTATGGATTCAATCCGGTCATGGAGTTTGATCGTGATACCCTTAGACAGGTATATAACATCTTCTCCGCTCAGGCTGATATTTCGAATTCTGATAAAGATGCTGCTATGCATTATAATGCAGGTGTGGAATTTTATAACCTTAGTAGCCGAATGTTTGCTGCTGAAAATGAGATTATAGGTCGCTTGAACACAACGTACCATATTGATAATACTTATTCCTTAAATTTGAAGGGTATGTATTCAACATCGAGCAGATCTGAAGGTATAACACAAACACGTAACTATGTGTTGGTGCAACCGGGTTTCCTGATAAACAGAGAGCAATACAGCCTTAGGACAGGGGTGAATGTTGCCTATTCCAATGATACATTAAATGATCCTTCAGAGGTGCATTTTTACCCGGATATTGAGTTGAACTACCATTTTATAAAAAACAAGTTGACTTTTTTTGGTGGTTTGACCGGTGAGCTAGAGAAAAATGTTTTGAGGACTTTTGTAGATCAGAATCCCTTCCTTGGATCCGGAGTTCCATTATCTCATACCAATAAAACAATGGAGCTTTATGGTGGAGCAAAAGGACACATTCTTGAAAAACTGAATTATAAAGCACAGGTTTCTTATTCAACGTATCGTAATTTGTGGTTCTTTGTAAATAGTCCGGAGGATTCTTCGAGATTTACTTTAATGTACGATCCCGGAAATTCTACCGTTTTAAACCTTTCAGGAAATGCTTCCTATGAGGTAAGCCGCAGGTTAAGACTTGGATTAACCACAGAATTTTTCAATTATAGTGTAAACACCGAACAGGCATGGCACAGGCCATCTTTTATCAATACATTCAATGCTTCGTATAATTTACATGATAAAATATTTTTTAATACTGATATTTACTATATTAGTGGCATTTCGGCAAGGAATTTTACAACAGGACAAACCTTTGATCTGCCATCCATCGTAGATATGAATGTTAAGATAGATTACAGGTTTTCTCCTTTGTTCTCTGCTTTTGTGGAAGCTAATAATATACTTTCCAAAAATTATCAGAGATACCTGTATTATCCTGTGCGTGGTGTAAATATTTTAGGTGGTTTAACTTACTCCTTTTGATATGGTAGTAAAATATATTAAAGAACTTTTATTCGAGCATGATTGCGTTGTTGTACCTGGTTTTGGCGGTTTTATTGCCCATTCCATTAGTGCGGATATACATCCTATAACTCATAAATTTTTGCCTCCATCCAAAAGAATTGCTTTTAACGAGCAGTTGAAATTAAATGATGGGTTACTGGTTTCTGCTATAGCTGCAGGAGAAAATATTACCAGAGATGAAGCATTGGTCAAGGTGAATGCTTTCGTTCAGAAGGTTAAGCAAGATCTTCAGAAATATTCTCAATTTGTATTTGATGAAATTGGAAGGGTGTTTATCAATGTAGGAAATAAGATCGAGTTTGAGCCCGATCATCAGATCAATTACCTTGAAGAAAGTTTTGGATTAACTGAATTATATTTCAAACCAATTGAAAAAGATATTAAATCTATGAATTCTTCACGCCCGATAAGGCCTTCTTCGCAAAGGCCTCCAGTTAAAAATGAAAAATCTGATCTTGAACAAGCAAAATCAGGAGGGGTATCTAAAATATTAATTTTAGTTATTCCGTTAGTTCTAATAATAGGAGGGGGACTTGCATTTTTTGCTACTCAGAAAGATAATGCCTTTTTAAGCGGTATGATTTCATCAGGTAAAAGTAAAAAGTCCGTAGAGCCTAAGGTTGAAGCTTCATCCGAAATTATTGAGGATGAAGACGAAATCATCGAAGAAGATGAATTTTCAACGGAAGAGTCATCTGATATGTCGGAATTTGAAGCTTCGGATGTTCCTCAAACAGTAGCTTCTTCCGGAACCTATCATGTTGTAGTAGGGGCGTTTGCAAATTACGATAATGCTATGAAGTTGCAACGTAAATTATTAGCAGAAGGTAATTCTGTAAATTTGTTGGAACCGGGATCAGGAGGAAGGCTATATAAGGTTACGGTTGCTCAATTTGATTCAAAAGAAAAAGCCGTTACAGGTATAGAAGGACTTAGAGGAAAATATGGCAGGGATATCTGGTTGCTAAAGTACTAAAACTGAAAAGAGATATATAAAATATGACATTGTTGAATACATTGCTTCAGATAACAACTACGGGTACTGAGGAAACTGTTGCACAAGTAGAGCGTGAGTCATTGACGCTGTTTGACCTGATCACAAAAGGCGGACCTATTATGATCCCTCTGTTTGTTTTGTCAATTATTGCCGTTTATATAATTGTAGAAAGATTATTGGCTTTGAAGAAGTCAGATAAAGATCCGGAAGCATTTATGGATAGGATTAGGGACTTGGTGTACAGAGGAGATATTTCTGCCGCACAAACACTTTGTCGTAGTTTTGACACACCATTTTCTCGGATGGTGGAAAAAGGTATTACTAAAATTGGTAAACCGCTTAGCAACATCGAAGCATCTATTGAAAACGTTGGCCGTATTGAGGTTTATAGAATAGAGAAAAACCTTTCCAGCCTGGCAACAATTTCCGGAGCAGCCCCAATGATCGGATTTCTTGGTACAGTAATAGGTATGATTCAGGCATTTATTTCAATTGCCCAGGTTGAAGGAACTATTAGCCCCAAGCTTTTATCGGAAGGTATATATCAGGCTATGATTACGACAGTGGCCGGTCTTGTAGTAGGTATTATTGCATATTTCGGATACAATTATCTGGTGGGTAAAGTACAAAAGATCATACACAAAATGGAGTATACATCCATAGAATTTATCGAATTATTACAGGAGCCAAATAAAACGAATGCGCTTTAAGTCAAAAAATACCGTTAAGCCGGAATTTAACATGGCGTCAATGACAGATTTAATATTTCTGTTGTTGATATTCTTCATGCTTACCTCTAATTTGGTTACTCCAACTGCGTTACCGGTAAATCTTCCTTCTACAAAAGAAGGTATTATAGAAATACAGAAAGTAAATGTAACTATAACTGAAGATCTTCAATATTTTGTTAATGAGAAGAAAATTATATTCTCAAAACTTGAAGAAGAACTCAGAGGGGCATTGAAAGGGGAAAAATACATAGCCGGAGATAAAAATGTACCTGTAGTTGTATTGCATATTGATAAAACCGTTGATGTGGAATATTTAGTTAAAGTGGCCGGCATTGTTAATGCTTTGGGCGCTAAAATTTCTTTGGCTACCAAGCCTGAATAGTATGCAAAAGGATAAGGAAGAAAAGAAGAACGATCGAATAGGCATGGCAGTATCCTTAGGGTTACACTGCCTGTTGGTACTATTTATGCTTCTTTTTGCTGCCTGGAAAGAACCATTTCCCCCCAATCCGGGAATACCGGGGGTTGAAATTGCTTTAGGCTTTGATGCTGCCGGTAGTGGGGACAGCAAAAGTTCTACACCGGCAAAGGAATCACCTTCTGAGCAAGATGCAAAGCCTGACAAAGCAGCACCCACTCCGGCTCCGAATCCGCAACCGGAACCCCAGCAAAGCACTCCGGAAACTAATCCGGTAGCTGAAAAAGGTGAAAATATAGTAAGCAATCAGGCTGAAAGCCCTCATAAAGTTAAGGAACAATCTAATACGTCTACCAAGCCAAAGGAAGATACGAAGGTCACTGAAACTAAACCTAAGACAAATGAGGAGTCAAAGGATAGTAAAAAAGATGGTTCGGATGGGAAAGTAGGGCAGGACAACCTGATGCCTACAAGTGGTGGAAAAGGGAATACGGATCAAAAAGGTGATCAGGGTGATCCAAAAGGGAAAGTTGATGCAAGACATGAATACGGTACCCCAGGTGGTGGTGGTGGCGGAGGAGGCCCTGAATTAGACATTGACGGTTGGAGATGGGATTCCGTTCCGGATAAAAAGGATGCTTCCAACGAAAGCGGTAAAATAGTTTTCGAAATTATTGTTGATTCTCAAGGCTATATCCGTAGCTCCCGTATGATAGAGTCAACCGTTAGTCCTTCTGTGGTTGCTTTCTATAAGAAGCAGGTTGATGATTTGACATTCTCTAGAACAAATACAGCCAAAGCGCCTCCGACTACAGTTGGCCGCATTACCATCATTGTAAAATCCCGATAAGTTATTTAAGAGTGGATTACCAACAGACGCTGGATTATCTGTACAATAGCCTTCCTATGTTTCAAAAGATAGGAGCCAGGGCTTTAAAGAATGGCCTGTTTAATACAGAAAATCTTTGCCGCTATCTGGGCAATCCCGAAAGAAAAATTAAAACCATCCATGTTGCAGGTACTAATGGAAAAGGTAGTTCCTGTCATATGCTTTCGGCCATATTGCAATCAGCCGGATACAAAACAGGCTTGTTCACTTCACCTCATTTAAAAAATTTTACGGAAAGGTTTAGAATCAACGGTCAGGAAATGCCTTCTGAGGAGGTGGTAAATTGGGTTGCAAGACATAAAGATTTTCTTGAAGAAATTCAACCTTCCTTCTTTGAAATGAATGTTGGCTTGGCTTTCGACTATTTCGCACGGCAGGCAGTGGATATAGCCATTATTGAAACAGGATTAGGTGGCAGGTTGGATTCCACAAATGTGATTAATCCGGAATTGTCTCTTATTACCAATATAAGTTATGATCACCAAAACATACTTGGTGATACGCTTGAGCTTATTGCCTGTGAAAAGGCAGGTATTATTAAGGAAAACACCCCTGTGATCATTAGCTTTACCCAGGAAGTAATAAAGCATGTTTTTACTACGGTGGCTGAGCAGAAAGGCAGCCCATTATATTTTGCAGATCAGCAATATCACCTATGCGAACCTCGCTCAGAGGATGGTATTATGTATTTTGATGTTGAAAAAGATGGAAGTACATTCTTAAGTCAGCTCGCTTGTGATCTTTCAGGAAATTATCAAACTAAAAACCTTCCGGGGATATTTAAGGCTGTAGATGTTCTTAATGAAAAAGGATGGAAAATTTCACAGAATCACCTGATTAATGGATTAAAAGAGGTTTGCTTACTTACCGGTTTAAAGGGAAGGTGGCAGGTATTGAAGAAAAAACCTCTGGTCGTGTGTGATACTGGTCATAATGAAGACGGAATCAGTAACATCGTTCAGCAGTTGAACTCAATTCCACATCAACAACTTTACATTGTTCTTGGCCTTACTGCAGACAAAGATGTAAATAAAGTGCTTTCTCTTTTGCCGAAACATGCCTATTATTATTTTTGCAATGCCAAACTTCCACGGGCGATGAACGCAGAAATGCTGGCTTTGCAGGCATTAGGTGCCGGTTTGGAAGGTGAGGTAATAGAAGATGTAAACGAGGCCTATTTGCTGGCTAAAGCAAAGGCTCAGGCTGAAGATATAGTTTTTATTGGTGGCAGTACTTTTGTTGTCGCTGAGCTTAATGATATATAAATTATGGGAAGAACAAAGCTGGCGAGATTTGAATACAATGCCAATAGTGCAAATGTTATTGAACCTGGAAAAGAAGTATTTACAAACATTAAAGGCAATTGGCGGAGTTTTTTTGGAAATGAGCAGCCCATTACCCTGGAGCTTGGATGTGGAAGAGGAGAATATACAACCGGCCTTGCGAAGGTATTTCCCCAAAGGAATTATATTGGAGTAGATGTTAAGGGGGCTCGAATCTGGAAGGGAAGTAGCGTAGCAAATGAAAATCAACTTAAAAATGCAGCCTTTTTAAGAGCACCTATATTATTAATAAAGGATTTTTTTGAAAAAGGGGAGGTGGATGAAATTTGGATTACCTTTCCTGATCCTAAACCCAGGGACAGGGATGAAAAAAACCGTTTGTCGGGCCCGGTTTTTTTATCAAATTATAAAGAAATACTGTCAGAAGGTGGGATCGTTCACCTGAAAACAGATAATAAACCTCTTTACGACTTTACCTTAGAGAACCTATTGTTAGCTGATAAAGGAAACACCTGTTTCCCTTATTATATTTCTGAACTCACCTATACCGATGATCTGTATAATTCCCCACTTTTGGAAGAGCATTACGGAATAGAAACTACCTATGAGCGGAAATTTCGTGAGTCGGTAGGAAATAAGATCAACTATTTGAGATTTAGGTTGTATACAGCTTAATTTATTTTTAGTGAATATAAGCTTTATAGTTCAGTCAATATATTTTTTTAATTTTTTTTAGATTTTTTGTAAGAATTATAATTCGAGGGTGTAGTAGCATTATGTCAAACTCTCAATGAATAATTCTATGAAAAAACATCTATTTAAAATTATTTTCCTGTTCTTATGCATGCTGTTGATACAGCAGGCATATGCACAAGCACCTAAATCCAATCTCGGTAAAGTCCAGGAAGTTTCCCGGCAGTTAGAGGTGATTGCTTTGCAGAAGTCAACTGGTCAGGATTTTACTTTAAAATTACCCTCCGGAAAGACCCTTCCGGGAGTTGTTAATTACTCCACTTTGGAAAATGGCAAGGTCTCTGTTATCGGAACAGTAAAAAACAAATCTTTATCATCTTATTCAATCAACATTTCGAATAATGAGGTTGTAGGTGAAATTGTGTTGAGAAAAGAGCGGAAAGCCTATAAATATTATTCCGATCCTTCTGGAGATGTTTTCATTGAGGAGGTTGATATCAATGATGTTCTTTGCGTGGATTATGATGATCATTCAGGACACAATCATGGAAACCATGAAAATCATAATCACTCCGAATTCAAAAAAAATGATGAGTACGGAGTGGTTCAAAAAAATAGTGCAGCGGTTTTATCGCTGCAGAGCCTGCCATCTGCTACAGGAGTAATTTATCTTGATGCAGACGGCGAGGTTGTTTCCGGCACCAGATGGTTGGGGGGACAAACCATTGTTGCGGCACATCCGAATTTATCTGATGCCGTACTTAGAGAAGCCTGGGAAGTAGTTGCTGAAGATTTCAGGGCATTAAATATCAATGTTACTACCGATAGAAGTGTCTTTAACAGAGCACCCAGAAATCGTAGAATGATGGTAATTATCACTCCTACCAATACTGCTGCACCAGGAGCGGGTGGAGTTGCTTACATGAATTCCTTCGCCTGGAATGATGATACACCCTGCTGGACGTTTATTACAAGGAACGGAAAAAATATAGGAGAAGTCAGCTCGCATGAAGCAGGCCATACCCTTGGATTGCGCCATGACGGAAGAACTTCCCCTCAGGAGGAATATTTTGCAGGTCATGGCAACTGGGCTCCGATTATGGGTGTTGGTTATCACAGAAGTATAACTCAGTGGAGTATTGGTGAATACGCTAATGCCAGTAATACCCAGAATGACATGGCTGTGATGTCAGGTGCTACATTCGGTGTCGGATATCGTACCGATGATCATGGAAATACCAATACTTCTGCTTCTGATATTGTAGTTGCTTCCAATGGTTCGGTTGATGCTACTAATAACATTGGTGTTATTGAAACCAGAAATGATGTAGATGTTTTTCGCTTTACCACAGGTGGTGGATCTATAAACCTGCGCGTTAGCCCTGTTGCGCGACATTCCAATCTTAACGTGCTGGTAAGGGTTTTTAATCAGCAAAACCAGTTGGTTACAACAATCAATCCTGCAGGTGTGTCGGCTGCTGTGTGGAATGCTTCCATTACACCAGGAACCTATTTCGTCCATGTAACAGGTACAGGAGAAGGAAATCCTCTTACCAATGGCTATACCGACTATGCTTCTTTGGGCGAATACAGAATATCAGGTACTATTCCTAATCAGGGAGTTGTAAATCAGCCACCTGTAGTCAGTCTGACTTCACCAACGCATAATTCATCGTTTACTGCACCTGCAAACATTACCATTACAGCCAGTGCCTCTGATCCTGATGGTTCTGTGACGCTTGTTGAATTTTTTAACGGTAATACCAAAATAGGAGAGAGAACAGCTTCTCCATGGACCATTAACTGGACAGGCATTGCCGCAGGAACTTATACACTTACAGCCAGAGCTACTGATAACGATGGAGCAACAACAACTTCTTCACCTGTTACTGTGAATGTGGATGCACCTGTATGTAGTGTGCCTTCTAACTTAAATGCGACAAACATAACTTCTTCCTCTGCCACTTTAAACTGGAACGCTGTATCTGGTGCACAAAGCTTTTTGCTTTGGTATAGGATTGTAGGTACATCATGGAATGCCAATAATTCGATGACCGTCTCTAATAATTCAGCAGACCTGAGTGCCCTTCAAGCAAATACTGAGTATGAATTTACCTTAAGAAGTAATTGCTCAGGACAATCTTCAGCTTATGCTTCTCCTTTTGTAAGGTTTAGAACGCTGGCCCCTATTGTCAGAGGGCCTTATGGTGGTAACCCATGGCCAATTCCTGGAAAAATAGAAGCAGAAGATTATGACATCGGTGGGCAGAACCTGGCATACTTTGATGTTGTAGAGTCTAATCAAGGTGGCGCATACAGAAATGATTTTGTAGATATTGAGGCTACCACTGATGTGGGTGGTGGATATAATGTTGGCTGGATAGCTACTGGAGAATGGTTGGAATATACCGTTAATGTAAATTCTGCAGGAAGATATAAGTTGGACGTTCGTGTAGCTTCCATAAATACCGGACGTACTTTCCATATTTTAATGGATGGTGAAAACATAAGTGGAACCTTGGTAGTGCCTAATACAGGTGGGTGGCAAAACTGGCAGACTATAACTGTGAATGATGTTAATCTTAGTGCCGGACAGAAAATAATGAGAATCGTTATGGGAGGGGATGGTTTTAATATAAACCATGTAACATTCAGTCCAATGCCTAACATTCCTCCATCTGTTAGCATTACGTCTCCGGTCAACAACGTTAATTTTACAGCTCCGGCAAACCTTACTGTTTCCGCTGATGCATACGACAGTGATGGAAGTGTAACACTGGTAGAATTTTTTAACGGAAATGTAAAGATCGGAGAACGTACCAGCGCACCTTATACCATATCATGGGATGGAGTAGCAGCAGGTACTTATACACTTAGTGCCCGTGCAACCGACAATGAAGGAGCATCTGCAAATTCTGAACCCGTAGTGGTTCACATTACAGAGCCTGTTTGCCAGACGCCATTAAACTTGGATGCGATGGATGTAAGCTCTAATTCTGCTGTTTTACGTTGGAATGACGCTGAAGGGGCGCAAAATTACCTCCTGTTTTTTAGAAGGGTTGGGGATGCATGGTCTACAGTCAATAGCAGAACTGTTAATACTAATCATTTGTTTTTGACTGATCTACAGCCTAATACGGAATATGAGTTTACGGTGCGGAGTAATTGTTCCAACCAAAATTCATCATATTCCACACCTTTTGTAAGGTTTACGACCGGCAGTGGTTGTGATGTGCCTTCTAATTTGCAATCTGTTGCTACTGGTAGTAATTCAGCAGAGTTAAGTTGGAGTGAAGCTTATGGAGCTCAATCATATAATTTATGGGTTAGGCTTGTTGGTGCCTCGTGGAGTTCTAACAACAGTTGGACTATAGAAAGGAATTCTGTAAGAATCTCAGGGCTTCAGACAGGGAGGGAATATGAATTCCGTGTGAGAAGCAATTGTGCAGACCAGACATCGGCTTTTGCTGATCCTGTTACGTTTAGTGGGACTTCAGCAGCTGTAAATGCAGGAGCAGTAGCCGGAGCGAATGTTTTGGATGATATTGAAACTATTCATCTGTCAGGAGAAAACTCAGATGTGTTTTATGTTGCTCCAAATCCTTTTGAAGGGGCAGCAGAGATTCATTTCTCCATTAGCAAGGCAAGTGACGTACAAATAACTGTTGAGGATGCCATGGGAAATACCATTGCTATACCTATGAAAAGCTATATGGAAGCTGGAACACATAGTATTAGCCTGGATATCCCCCATGCAAAACAAGGAATTTACATCTGTAGATTGCATGAAAATGGAAATGTCCGTTTTATAAAAATCCTGAAATTGTAAAATAGGTGTTAAAAGCTTAAAACAGATTATGTTTTAAACGTATCTATTACTTAATCCGGATTAAAATAAGGGTTGGACCTAAGTCCAGCCCTTATTTTTTTTAAAAAAATGGGATGTTGTGTAATATTTGCCTTTTTAAATTGTAGTACTTATATATAATTAAAAGATTTTATAAAATAATTTAACGGTTTTCTCATTTATGTAATCAGGTCAATTCATTTTTTAGTATCTTATAAAATGTTTTTGAATTGGAAGCGATCGTTAAGTTGGAGAAGTGAAAAATAAAGATCCGGAAATATTACAGGCAATAAAAAAAGGAGATGATCACAAAGCTTTAGAGGCTCTGTACAAATCTTTATTTCCTAAAATAAAGAAATTGGTGAATTGCGGAGAAGAAAAAGAAGAGTAGTGTAAAGATATTTTGCAGGAGGCGCTATTAATATTTTACAAGCAAGTGCTTAATAATAAATTTAAAGAAGAATATTCCGTTGAAGGATTTGTATACACTATAGCAAATAATCTGTGGATCAACAGAATCAAGAAAAAGAAAAGGATTGTTTATCTTGAAAATGAAAGGATACCTGAAATTGCTGATTCTAATGTATTGGATGAACTGGAAATGGAAGAAAGAAGGCAAATGGTGAATAATTTATTCAATAAGCTGGATGTTAAATGTAAAACCCTATTGACCTATACCATTTTTGATAATTTGTCCATGACAGAAGTGGCAAAAAAGATGGGCTTTAATAGTCCAAATGCGGCCACGGTAGCCAGCTTTAGGTGTAAAAAATTTTTAATTGAATTAGCCAGAAAAAATAAAACGGCTCAGATGCTATAATAGGTGAAACCAGAATATTTAAAATATCAGCTTATTGATAAATATCTGAAAAATCAGATGTCGGAAGAAGAAATCCTGGATTTTGAAGCAAAACTTGCTTTGGATCCGGTACTTAGCGAAGACGTTCATGATCAGAAACTGGCGAATGATATTGTGATGGAAAGCAGGTTTTTTAAAGTAATGGATACCATAGATGTTATTCCTGTTGCATCTAAACCATTTATAAGCAATACGTTGAAAGCGATTATAGGTGCTGGAGGTGGTGCCGCTGTTATATTGTTCTCAGTTTTATTTTTTACGGATAAAAAGAATGAAAATGAAACCCAAGATGAGGTTAGTAGTATCTCTGTTCTGGAAGAAGAATCTTTAATAGATCAACAGTTGCCTCTTACAGAGCATACACAAAAACCAGAATTAAATGAAACTCCTGATCAGGAAGAAATAGACAGAAAAACAGCTCAGGATGTTCGTTTTAAAGGTAAGAGAGGATCGACCAGCTCCATACGTGAAGTACCCCTTGAAAAAGACCCTGCAGCAAGAAATGTTATTAGTCTTTCTAAAAATGAATTTTGGAAAATTGCAATTAAAGAATTTAGAAAATGTAAAAGAAAATATAGTTTAAAGAAAACTGAAAGCAACGGATGGGCTTGGAGAAAACGTTCTTAATAACTTTAAATATTCTTCTTGTTTCAAGTAAATCGGTGCTTTCATCATTCTTGTTATTTTTTAAGAATTTTTGTTGAGTTGC
>JBKBXU010000025.1:0-24413 GCA_046313675.1 Cytophagaceae bacterium | reverse complement strand
AAGTAAGTGGTGCAGGATTTCCTTTTTATAAAGGAAAAGGGGCCAGGCTACAACGTGCCATTATCAGCTATTGCCTTGATAAAGCCGTGGACGCAGGATACCTGGAAATTCAAGCACCCATCGTAATAAATGCCGAGTCAGGTTTTGGCACCGGGCAACTTCCGGATAAAGATGGGCAAATGTACCATATGCCAACCGACGGCCTTTATCTTATTCCAACGGCAGAAGTTCCTATTACCAATATGTACAGGGACGTCATCGTAAAAGAAGAGGATCTTCCAGTAAAACATGCAGGATATACCCCCTGTTTCAGACGGGAGGCCGGCTCATGGGGCGCCGATGTACGGGGATTGAACCGACTACACCAGTTTGACAAAGTAGAGATTGTTCAGATACATAAACCTGAGAATTCTTATACGGCATTGGAAGAAATGAAGCAGCACGTAGAAATGCTTCTTAAGTCTTTAAACCTGCCGTATCGGATACTGAAGCTTTGCGGAGGGGATATGAGCTTTACCTCTGCACTGACCTTTGATTTCGAAGTATTCTCCGGGGCACAAAAACGATGGCTGGAAGTGAGTTCCGTAAGTAATTTTGAAACCTATCAGGCAAACCGCTTAAAATTAAGATATAAGGTAGAAGGCAAAACACAATTGCTCCACACGCTCAACGGTAGTGCTTTGGCGCTTCCAAGGATTGTTGCTTCATTGCTGGAAAACAACCAAACGGCAGAGGGAATAAAAATCCCGGAAGTTTTGGTGCCGTATACGGGGTTTGATATGATTAAGTGAGAAGCTGTTAAGGCTAAGCATTCTTAATTTACCCGGATCGTAGAATTGCCTCAGGAAGATCTTTACAGGAGATCTATTTAAAGACGGCCAAAATATCCAGAATATAAATGTGGCAAACCTACTTTACATCTGGAATATATTTTTGATTTGATATAAATCAATCATGACAGATTCATCCGACAAAAGCATGCATTCCAAAGAATTTCAACCTAAGAGTGCCTTGCTTCAAAAATATATTGTCAGCTTCTGGCATTTAAAAACCACGCTTCCGGAAGGTATGGTGCTTACCTCTCGCGATGTGCCTAATGGAAATATACAACTTGTTCTCAACCTGGGCGATCATTATGTCGGGGAGAAGCAGGATGGCAAATCAAAAAGTCTAAGCAGGCATATCCTGCGTGGCCCCCAAAGAGCCTTCAATCTGGTACATAAGACCGGCAAGATTAATTTATTTGGAGCAACATTCAAACCCTCTGGATTAGCGGATTTTCTTGATGCGCCAATTTCTGATTATACCGACAAAGTAGAGGCCTTGGAAAATGTTTTTCCTGAGTTTGCGGCCATACAGGTAAATGAGCTGGAGGAAGAGTTACTTTGCGAACGTATCGAGGAATTTCTATTAAAGCATCATAAGCCAAAGGCAAATACTCCGACCGTAGAACTCCTGATAGAAAAGATAAATGAAACCAAAGGCACTGTTGCATTGAAGGACATTTCTCTCCCATTCAAAATTAGCCTGAAGCATCTGGAAAGAATATTTAAAAACACAACAGGCTTATCGCCTAAACAGTATGCGCAACAAGTTCGCATAAGCCATATAATCAAAGAAATACACAATGGAGAGGACGATCTGTTGTTGTTGGCAACAAACTATAATTTCTTTGATGTAGCACACTTAAGTAAGGACTTTAAAACATTCACCGGCCTAAGCCCGGGAAAATTTAGCCCACATACTATAACATTTAATCATAGCTACAACCCGGAGTAAGCAGATTTGTCGATTTTTTACAATGCCGACTTCCGAAAGATGTCCATATTTACACGGGACAAATCGGGTAAAATGAAACACTTACTTCTAGCTGCAATACTCCTATTTATTTCTTCTTTTTCATTCGGACAGGATCCGGTTTCAGAATCAGAAAAAATAGACTCCTCTTCTGTTTACCGGGACTATCATATTTTAATTGCGCCGGATTATGACATTTACAATGCCAGCACAAATCTAAGAACTGGCGGAAAGCTGTTACATGATGCTTTTAACAGAGGCATTGGCCCTAAAATAAAGAACAAAACCATTCGAAACGTCTCGGAAGGTATCTGGTCTTTTGCATCAATATTTTCTTCTATGATTTGGTCTCATGAGTTCGGCCATATGCTTAGAGCAAGGCAGGTTGGTGGAAGCTTTCACATAAAACGGTATTCCTTTCCGGTTATACATGGTAGAATGGAACTTCCATATGATCACTCATTAGAAGACAATGCACTTACCATTGTAGGAGGCTTTGAAGCAAATTACTTAACGGTAAAGGACATCCAGATGGACCTATACCGCTACGATAAATTATATAATGATGAACTGAGTTTATCCTTTGCCCACAGAATTATGTTTCCTATCTATTTTACTTTAATTGCTCCTGTCGACCCGGAATTGCCAGAGACCTGGGTGAATACAATGGGAGACCCGGTTCATTGGATAAAGCCTGTTTGGAAAAGATCAGGAAGAGAAGTCTTCCAGCCCGATGGAACCGTTAATCCCGATTTGGTGCGTTTCTATAAACGGTCTGCTCTAATGAGTTTATTCTGGAATTTCGCGGATCTTAACTTTTATAGAGAAGTAGGCGCCAGCTTTAGTGGCAGCCTGGGTAGCAGAAGTGCCAGCTACATTATTGGAGACAATACGAATGGATGGGGCTATGGTACCTATTTTAATACTTCAATAGTCGGAGCGGAAATGAACCTGACAAATTATTTTAGGTATAAGAAAAGGCTGTATACGCTTTCAGGGCGCTATGGATTTCCATTTCAAAATTATGGAATTGGAGTAGGGGCTTACCAGATTATGAATACAAAAAAATACAATGTTGATTTGAATCTTGAAATGTGGTCACAAGAATATTATGGCAATGGTTTTGCAATGACAACCAATGTGAACTATAACTTCTACAAACATTTTGATCTTTTGGTACAGGCCGGTTATAAAACAGAAGGATACCTGATTGGAAGAATCCTCGGCAGGGGCTTCATTGGAAATGTAGGCTTGAGATATGTCCTGGAAAGGTAGAGGCCCTGAAAACACTAAGCCTTCACGGAAAGATGTTAAAAACCCTCTTTAATCTCGAAGAACAGTAGCTTTTACAAACTCAACAAGTAAAGCGCTGCGCACAAAACAATGATGTAAAAAATGTACCTTGCCCTCATATCTTAAAATTCATTATTAGTCCTATTTGGGAACCTGCGTTGAAGTCAAACCCATCACTTTTATAGCAAAAACTGTGCTTTAATTTAGTGTTGTCATGAGTAACAAGAATAAAAATCAGCGATTGATTTAATTAATACTACATAATAAACAACTTATTGCATATTCCAAGTTAGATCTAACCAATTCAAAATTAAACATTCAAAACTCAAAATTAATCAATGTGCTTCCAGCCAGTTTTCCCCTACACCCATACCAATTTCCATAGGTACCTCCAGCGGTAAGGCGTTCTTCATAAAATGATCCACATTCTCCTTTAGTACATCCACCTCTTCTTTATGCACATCAAACACCAATTCATCATGAACCTGCATGATCATCTGAGAGCGGAGCTTTTCTTTTTTCATCCAGTCGTGAATCTGAACCATGGCCACTTTGATCATATCGGCAGCACTTCCCTGAATCGGTGCATTAATGGCATTCCGCTCAGCATAGCCACGAAGGGTAATGTTGCGAGAATTTATATCCCTCAGGTATCTCCTTCGTCCCAAAATGGTTTCAACAAATTCCTGCTCCCGAGCCACATTGACCACCTCATCCATGTACCTCTTTATGGCCGGAAATTCCGTAAAATATGCTTCAATAATTTCTGCCGCTTCTTTTCTAGGGATGCTCAAACGCTGGGAAAGGCCAAAGGCTGAAATACCGTAAATGATTCCAAAGTTCACCATCTTGGCATTGCGGCGCATTTCAGAACTTACATCCTCAAGAGCTACTTTGTATACTTTTGCCGCCGTGGTTGTATGAATATCTCTTCCCTGACGGAAAGCCTCAACCATGTTTTCTTCTTTACTAAAGGAGGCCATTATTCGCAATTCTATCTGAGAATAATCCGCAGACAGGATCAGGTGGTTTTGGTCTTTAGCAACAAATGCTTTTCGAATTTCCCGCCCCTTCTCCGTCCTTATGGGGATATTCTGTAGATTAGGATTGGTAGAGCTTAGCCTTCCGGTGGCAGCTACTGCCTGGTTATAGCAGGTGTGGATGCGCCCGTCTCGTTTACTTATAAGCAGAGGTAAGGCGTCTACATAGGTAGATTTTAGTTTTTGAAATTCCCTGAACTCCAAAATCTGGTGAGCGATGGTATGCTCCTCAGCAAGCCTTGACAATATTTCTTCCCCCGTAGCATACTGGCCGGTCCGGGTTTTTTTGGCCTTCAAATCAATCTTAAGCTTATCAAAAAGAATCTCCCCCAATTGCTTTGGCGATGCAATGTTGAATTCGCAGCCGGCCTCTTTATAAATTTTCTCCTCAATAGCCCTGATCTCCGTTTCCAGAATACCGGAAAACTCCTTTAAAGCGGCAGTATCAATTTTTACTCCGGCACATTCCATGTCAGAAAGCACATGAATAAGCGGAATCTCGACTTCTGTAAATAGCTTCTTTGTTTGCTGATCTTCCAGAATTGGCTGCAACTTATTCTTTAAGCGCAGGGTGACATCGGCATCTTCTCCGGCATATTCAGCAACCTTTTCCACCGGAACGTCCTTCATGCTCTTTTGCTTCACTCCTTTTTTACCAATGAGTGTTTCAATGGAAACGGGTGTATAATTAAGGTATGTTTCCGATAGCACCTCCATATTGTGGCGCATGTCGGGTTCAATCAGGTAATGTGCCAACATGGTATCAAACACCCGGCCTTTAACTACTATTCCATACTTGTGCAGAACAATAATGTCGTACTTCAGGTTTTGGCCTATTTTTAAAATATCCTCGTTTTCCAAAACCGGACGAAATTCATTCAGGATAAGTTTAGCCTTTTCTTCCTCCAATGGAACAGGAATGTAGTAGGCCTCACCTTCTTTATAAGAAAAGGAAAGCCCTATTAAAGATGCTTCATAAGCATCTAAACCTGTGGTTTCCGTGTCAAAGCTTATTTCCTTTTGCAGGAGAAGGTATTTGACCAATTCTTTTCTCAGTTCGGGCGTATCAATTAAGTGATAATCGTGGGCTACAGATTCTATGGTATCTTTGCCTGATACAGGACTTTCTTCCGTTTCTTCTTCCGCAAGGGCAGACTCCGGGGCTCCGAACAAGGACATCTGCGCTCCATCTGCTTTTATAGCTTTACGACTTGGTTTTGGCGTGCTGGGAACAGTTTCGCCAGCATCTCCAAATAATCTCTTTTTGATTGTCCGGAACTCCAATTCATCACACAAAGCCGAAAGTTTTTCTTCATCCGGGCCGGTATAGCGAAAAATTTCTTCATCAAATTCCACCGGTACATCCACATGTATGGTGGCTAATTCTTTAGATAAAATTCCCTGCGCTCCGTAGGTGATAATGTTTTCTTTCAGTTTTCCTTTGAGAACTTCAGCATTAGCTACAAGATTTTCCACGGTCCCAAACTCAGCAATCAATTTCTGAGCTGTTTTCTCCCCCACCCCGGGAATGCCAGGAATGTTATCAACGGCATCGCCCTGCAAACCGAGTATATCCCGCACCTGATCTACTCGCTCGATGCCAAACTTCTCCAGAACCTTGTTAACATCATAAATGTCCACTCCATTTCCCATATAGGCAGGTTTATAAAGAAACACACATTCATTGACCAATTGGCTGTAATCTTTATCCATGGTCATCATGTAAACCTGAAAACCTTTTTCACATGCCTTTCTCGACAGGGTGCCAATAACATCGTCGGCCTCAAAACCGTCTATGCCAAATAGCGGAATGTTGAAGCTTTCCAGAAGCCTGCCTACATAAGGGATGGCCGTAGAAATATCTTCGGGCTGTTCCTGCCGGTTTGCTTTATATTCTTTAAATGTTTCATGGCGGAATGTTGGGGCACGTGTATCAATTGCCACGCCTATGTGCGTAGGCTTTTCTTTCATCAACACCTCCAAAAGCGAATTTGTAAACCCGAATATGGCACTGGTGTTCATACCGGTAGAGGTAACACGCGGATTTTTACTAAATGCAAAATGAGCCCGGTAAATAAGGGCCATGGCATCTATAAGAAAGAGTTTTTTTTCTGATTCCATTATTAATTAGAATATCTGTAAAGGACAGGAATGACTTTGAAAACAATAAAGACGTCTTAAAAATTCTAAAAATCGAATGTTCAAGACCCTTGGTTCATTCAATCCTCTTTGAACCACCCGGAGTACATGACATAGTTGCCCGCTATTCGGCCTATAAGGTCTTGCATATGTTCCGGACTAACATCTTTAACTTTTTTTGCGGGAACGCCGGCATAAATAGATCCGGATTCCACCCTCGTATTCTCAAGCACAACAGCCCCGGCAGCAATGATGGAGTTTTGCTCTATGTGTGCATGATCCATTACAATAGCACCCATACCTATAAGTACATTGTCCTCCAGTGTGCATCCGTGAACAATGGCATTATGGCCTATGGATACATTGTTGCCAATATTTACAGGCGCTTTTTTATACGTACAGTGAATTACAGCCCCATCCTGAACATTGACTTTATTGCCCATTTTTATATAATGCACATCGCCTCTGACCACAGCATTAAACCATATAGAGCAATCATCGCCCGTTTGTACCTCTCCCACGATTGTCGCATTCTCCGCAATAAAAACATTTTTACCAAACTTTGGGTCTCTACCTTGTACTGATTTTATTAAAGGCATAATGTTTGTGCTTATCAATTAGCAATAATTAACTTTAAGGTAAATATTAGCATATTCGAATAAATGAAGAAATTATTTACAGCATTTTTCTTATTCTCTCTTATTTCTTTTACAACATTTTCCCAGTCTTTTGAAATTGGAACAGGGATTCATTTAATCCGATTTCGGGGTGCAGATGTTTCTTTCCCCGGAACCTTTCCAATTGTTGAAAGCCGCTTTGTGTTTAATGCGCTCTTCTCCGGAAATATCCCTTTTCATATACGGGAAGAATTAGCTTTTGGAATAAGCCCTAACTTTTCCTTTGGTGCACTCCAAAATACACTGGCCATTAATGTTCCTGTGTTGTTAACCGCACGCTATGGAGCAGGATCTTCAAGAGAGGCTATGAACAACTGGGGCGTTGGAGGAGGAATAGGTGCTATGTATAACTATGTAAATACCTGGATAAATTTTGCCAGTCCTGTATTATACTCTTTTGGTCAATTTACCCCCATCATCATGGGAGAGTTTTCATTTGCCCCAAGAGGCCGGCTAATGCGGATCCGGGGGGAATTCACTCCTCTACCCCTGTATCGCTCAGACAATACTTTTGAAGGTGAAATTTCACAATTCACAATTCTTTTCATGAGGACATTTTAATTGCTAAGTGAAGGACAAAAGCTTTTTACTTTTTTCCTATCTTTGAAAAAGATATGTCAAAAGCAAAATCCTCGTTTTTCTGCCAAAATTGTGGGGCGCAGTCGTCCAAGTGGTTGGGCAAATGCCCGTCATGCAACCAATGGAACACCTATGTTGAAGAGTTACTTACCAAAGACGATGGAAAATCCTGGCAAAGCAGCAGCCAGCAAATAGCTTCTAAGCCAAAGCCTTTATCTGAAATTGCGTTTTCCGTAGATTCCAGGATCATAGCAGACGACCAGGAGCTGAATCGTGTGCTGGGTGGGGGAATCGTTCCCGGGTCGCTGATTCTTTTAGGAGGAGAACCCGGCATAGGAAAATCAACCCTGATGTTGCAAATCGCACTCCAGTTGAAAGGTAAAAAAGTGCTTTACATATCCGGAGAGGAGAGTGAACAACAAATTCGCCTACGCGCAGAACGACTTGGAAATACCCATTCGGATTGCTATGTTCTGGCTGAAACCTCCACACAAAACATCTTTAAGCAAATAGAAATTCTACAGCCGGAAATGGTGGTGGTGGATTCCATTCAGACACTGAATTCATCTTTTATAGAATCCGCTTCCGGAAGCATCTCCCAAATCAGAGAATGTACCGCCGAGCTTATGAAGTTTGCCAAAGAAACAGCAACACCTGTGTTTCTTATAGGGCATATTACCAAAGAAGGCCAGCTGGCAGGGCCAAAGGTGCTGGAGCATATGGTGGATACCGTTCTACAGTTTGAAGGAGACCAGCATATGGCATATAGAATTCTGCGTACAACCAAAAACCGATTCGGCTCAACGTCCGAATTAGGTATTTATGAAATGTCGGGTGCAGGCCTGCGAGAAGTTTCCAACCCTTCGGAAATCTTGATTTCACAAAGAAATGAAGAGCTGAGCGGTGTCGCCATAGGCGCTACACTTGAAGGAAACCGTCCATTGCTCATAGAAATCCAGTCTCTGGTCAGTCCCGCCACATATGGAAACCCTCAACGCAGCTCTACCGGCTTTGATGGCCGCAGACTAAACATGCTGTTGGCTGTACTCGAAAAACGCGGAGGAATACGACTGGGAACACAAGACATTTTTCTGAATATTACCGGAGGAATAAAAATTGAAGATCCCGCCATAGACCTTGCCGTGTGTGCCTCCATAATGTCATCCTATGCCGATATTATCATTCCCGGACATGTCTGCTTTACGGCAGAAGTAGGGCTGGGAGGAGAAATCCGTGCCGTAAACCGTATAGAAAACAGATTATCAGAAGCCGAAAAACTTGGCTTCAAAGAAGTCTTTATTTCCAAACACAATGTAAAAGGCCTGGATAAATCCCGCTTTAAGATGAAAATTCATGAAGTCGGCAGAATGGATGAGGTGTTTAGAAAGTTAAAAGAGGGGTAATGATCATTATAGGTCATCCTGAATCGAATAGCCTTTAATAACAATGTTATCCTCATAAACCCATATCCAATCATTGCCCAAGTTTACCCTGCTTTAAAAATCAATGATATAATTTAACAATGGCAAAAAGCCTAACTGTGTTTCAAAAATCACCTGGTTTCGGGCCGGGTCATAGGTTTGTGTAAGGACATTGGCCCGGTTGGTCACGTTAATCAAGTCTAAGGACAATTCATGAGAAAACTTCTTTAAGCTTTTCCGTAAGCTGATGCGCACATCTATTCTCCTGTATTCCGGATATTGAAGCGTATAAGCCTCGTCCTCCTGGAACATTGCCTGCCCTTCAATGGCCGAAAGTGGCTCATCAATTGGGGTATACCTTCTTCCGCCGGCCAGAACCACCCTGCCGCTTATCCCCAGTATGGTGTTTTTCTTTTCCCCAAGTTTAAATTCATAACCTCCAAGAGAGTTAAATGTATAGTTTCCGCTAAACTCACTTTGCCTCCGTACACCATCGCTTCCCCGATAGGTACTTTCATACAATGAAAGTGTGGTAAGAAAGTAGTAGCCCCTATTAAAAAAGCGCTCTGCCGTAAATTCAATTCCATAATTTTCGCCGGTTCCTGTATTTACCAGGGTTCGAGGACGAGCGAAATTAAACCCTCCTCCCAAGTTGACTGCTGAGTAAGAAGACATGCGGAACTGCTCCACAGGAACATTAAATAAATATTGATAATAAACCTCCGTCCGGAATTTCAGGGTTTTCCCAATCCTACGGTCATAACCAAGTACATAATGCTGGCTTCGTGTAAATCCGATATGGCGGTTATGCTGAACATGGTGATTTTGTGCCGTATCTAACTGGAAATACAAATACTGTGGTTGCATTTGGCTATGCAATCCTATGCCGGCGCTCAAGGCCTGATTATCGGCAAAATTCCAACGCATACCGGCCCTAGGCTCCAAAGCCCTGCTGTTGGCATTGAGGGTAAAATGTTGATAGTGTAAACCAACGTTGAAGATAAGTCTTTCTGTCGCTACAAATTTATACTGAATGTATGGCTGGAAAAGTGCCGTCGTTTCATCGGCAAATGTTTCCAATTGATAGTTGTTCAGCCTCCGCTTCCAGTATACATCCTGCATATTGAAAAAGAAATAATCGGCAAATACCCCTCCCTTAATATGGTGTCTTGGAGTAAGCTTTTTATGGACAAACCAGGACATAGTTGCTCTGGAGGTGCTGAAATCCGCTGTGTATTGCCTGCCTTTTACATCCATGGTATCGCCCGGTGAAATCACTTCTGCGCCAAGGGTGTCGTACCTGCTGTACATGGTGTGATTGGTCACACCTATGGTCATCTGTGAATAGGTCGTCTTGTTGAAATTTTTACGATAAGAAATTCCGGCTACACCCATTCTGGAGCCAAAATGGATATCCCGGCCTGCTCTCCCAAAAGACCATTGTGTCGTATCCCGATCTTCCTCAATTATGGATATATCACTTATTCCGCCCACCGCAAATACGGACAAGTTGTCTCCGTTTTTCAAAGGAAAATTAAGTTTTAATGAGGCATCCTGATAGGACGGAGCGCCGGCGGCACCAAAGTTGAACCCCATACGATCCATCATGGCCAGGGTAGCATAGCGATAGCTGAAAATATACGATGAATTGTTTTTTCTTGAGATTGGCCCTTCGGAAACTCCTTCAATACCAAGAAAGCCCAACTGAAATGTATGTTCCCGTTTTTCATAGTTTCCATTACGCATACGAACATCAAATACACCGCCAATGGCATTTCCATATTCTGAAGGAAAAGCACCCGTAAAGAAGTCTGAGTTGCCGAGGACTTTATTGTTCAGCACGTTTACCGGGCCCCCGGTAGTGCCAAAAACGGCAAAGTGATTGGGATTAGGAATATCCAACCCTTCCAATCTCCACAAAACCCCTGTTGGGGAATTTCCCCGTATAATAATATCGTTACGTGCATCATCGGCTCCGCGTACACCAGCAAAGTTTTCAACCATGCGGGCAATGTCGTCCCGGCTGGCAGGATATCGCTTGGTTTCATTTACGTTAAAGGATCGCACACTGACGCTGGCCATATCATTTTTAGGCTGGCCTTTCTCCCTGGCCTGCCCTTCAATTACGACCTCATCTACTATTTCCAGTGTTTCCTGCATCTCAATGTTCATCACCACTTCCTTGCCCGAATGAACAAGAACATCCGGAATAGTTATGTCACGGTATCCCAAACTTTGAAAGCGAAGTGTAGCCCTTCCAACAGGAACATTGTCTATTTGATAATATCCATTGTCGTCGGATGCCCCAAAGAGCGTATCGGTTGGCGAGAAAACATGTATGGAAACTCCGGCAAGAGGAAATTTCATGTCTGTGTCAATCACTCTGCCGCGAATGGTCTGCTTAATTTGTTGTGCAGTGGCTGTCGTGCTTACAAAAAAAATGATGCACAGCAGAATTCGGTAAGTTTTCATTTTTAGTCAGATATGGAAAATTTTCCAAATCTACTAATTATTTTGAAATGTTAGTACTTACCTGTTTAGTGGATAAACTAAATTGTTCTTAATTTCTAATTCAATCCTTATAAACCTTATCCATAAGGTCTGCAATCTCTTCTCCGGTAAAATCTAAATCCCGAGCCATTTTTTCAAGATTCTTTTTCTTAATCTTCTTCAAAGGATAGTAAAACATGTATGTAGAAAAACCCGGCGTCGAGCTATCAGCCACATCTTCACGCATTGACTTCTGTATAAAAACCAACAAGGCACTGGCTCCTTTTTTAGAGTCAAAGCGTATTAACTGCTCCGGAACATTAGGAGGAATCATCGTAAATGGCATATTGGCCATGACCGGCAAAAAATCAACAAGCGGCTGCCAACCTCGGGAATCCTTTATTTCTGCAAGTATCTGAGCGGTATTTCCCATGGTACAGGTTGAAATATCAGGGGTTTTAAATAAGGCAATTACATCCGGAACCACTTCTTTACCCATCTTAACCAAAGCTTCTGATGCTTTCTTCTCTATTCCATTTCCATGGTTGGCATGTACCATCAAAATGGTCAGGCAAAGATTTCTGGCGACTTCCCGGTCTTTTTCTTTAACTATTGCAGCAAGCATCATTTCCTTTTCTTTTACCGGATTATCGGCTACAAAAAACTCGACAAGTTCATAATTCTTCTCCGTAAAAGGCCATTCAAGAAACGATGGAACCCATTGGTGATAATAAAACTTCTTTTCACACAAGGCCATTTTCTCATGTTCTCCTAAAGCCATGTAAACCTTATAAAGACTTTTCTGGATAATTGGCTGGCCGGGGAGTTTTTTCTCAAGATCCAGAAGTATGACTTCTGCAAGGTTGTATTGACCCATTGCTATATAATTATCAGCAATATGAACCATCGCATTGTCTTTGTAATCGTCCACATTTAGCAATTCATGCAAGACCTCAATGGCTTTCAAATGATCCCCGTTCTGCTGATGAATATAAGCTATGATTTGAAGTTCTTCGTTCCTGTCGTCATAGTTTCTGGCGATGTAGGTAAAGTCTGCCAGTGCCGCTTCATAATTTGCCTTTTTAAACTGTTCCTCATCGTATGGTAAAGCCCGATCCTTTCCATAATAAACAGAATTGCCATCTATGTTACGCTGACTCACGCCTAATTCGGCCATTTCTATACTCATATAAGCCCTTCGTAAAACCAGGTCAGGATGTCCCCCAAGCAAATCTATTGCCTTGTCCAAAACTTCTACTCCCTGCAGCCACTCTCCGCTTCTAAAAAGACTCCAGCCATATGCCTCATGCATATATATGCATGACCCTTCTCCCTGATAAAACTTCTTTGCCAGTATTACAGCCTGCTTACTTTTGCCTTCCTCGAGCTTGCTATACACCTGCTGAAGAAGATCAAATTGCTGATCATCACAACCAGGACTTTCAGACAATGTCAGCGTATCGTAATTATATGCTTTCCTTTCAAAATCCTGAGAAAATGAGGCCAAACAATAAGCCATCAAGGCACAAAAAATATAATATTTTTTCATTGCGGGACTGTTTTGTGTTTAGAGATAACCCAAACATTGCAAATTAGTTGCCAATAACTATAATAGTACGAAAAATGCACAAAAATAGGTTAGAAAAAAAGTGAAAATAAAACGCCTGTTTTTCTAAACTCCAAAGGGAAACAGGCGTTAATTAAGTAGAAACGAAGGGAAGAGAAATGAAGAGGAGTTTGTTATTACTCATATTGTTATCGGGGGCTGCGGGATTGAAAGGACAAAGCTTCAATCATGAGCCTATGTTTGGAGGTGCAAAGAAACCTGCTTCACAAGAGAAGGAGGATAAACGATTTATTGAGAGAATGCAAACTATTGATGGTGGCCAAAAAAAAGCTGCTGAATATTTTATTGAGAAAGGCTGGTTTTATTTTCATCGGGAAATTCTTGATACCGCCATGTTTCGCTTTAATCAGGCCTGGCTTCTTGATGAAAATAATCCCGATGTATACTGGGGATTTGGTTCAATAATGGGACGTAGAGAGCATCCCGATAAGGCTTTGGAAATGTTCCGAATGGGCTTAAAGAAAAACCCGGGACATGTTCCATTAAAAATTAACTTAGCTACGGCCTATATGGATAAGGCTTTGGGAAAACACATTTCTGAAAACAACAAAAAACGGCTTTTATACATTTCCAACCGTTTGCTCACAGAGGTTGAAGCGGCAGAGCCGGAAAATAGCGAAGCCCTATACAAGCTTGCCATCAATGCCTATTTAAGGGAGGAATACAAGCTGTCATGGGCTTATTTGGAAAAGTGTAAAGAAACAGGGTGGGCAATGATATTACCCGATTTTGTGATGGAGCTTTCATCCAAAGAGCGGGATCCGAAAGGAATATTTGTACAGGAAAAACCCTGGGATAGTAACTATTGACGAATCCGTTCTACTTCGTTGAGAAGTTTCAGCTCATGTCCGCCGAGATGATCGCGTATCAACAACACCCGATTGTCTCGGCTTCCATGACGCGTTATGGTAACGCCATCAACCTGAACAGTGGCTTTGCCCGCATACGATCGCTCGACTTTACCCATCGTAAAATTACTACCCTTTTTATATCGAACAAATGTTCCTTTTCGAATGGCCATAGTATCAATTTTATTTTTTCTTCAACCTGGATTATGCGTAGATTTCGTCATGAGTACCAAAGAACAATAAATCAGCGTATTTGCGTAGCGAAGCGGCTGATTTGAAGTATTTTTGCTACGTAATAGAAAGTTCTATTGCATATTTCAGGTTCAACAGAACCTTATTTCAAATAGTTGCATTAATAGGTAAAATCTTTCACATGAAAATCTTTTTAAGTGCAGGTAATTTGTACTTTTGGCGTATGAAACAGGTTCTGAGCAGTATAATTATCATGTTTTGTTTGATCTCCTGCAATCAATCGGAAAATTCCGGAATAACTTCGGGGGATACCTTGGTACATGTAAATCATGAGCCAATGGTTAAAAAGATCACCCGCTCCTGGCCTAAAGACCTGCCGGAAAATGACTCGGAAATAACTTCTGTAGGAATAGGCCATTTCCTGATCTATAAACAACTGGACAGCCTCTCTTTATCCTATCTATCTACCAAGGACACCTTAATAGAAAAATCCGGACTGGGGTGGAACGGAAAGGTGGTTTTTATTAATGATAAAGAATGGCTCAGGGCGGAAAGCTTTCAGGCCACCGGCTATATTACCCGTATATTTACCAACAGCCCAAAGTTTCAAACCCGTTCTGGCATCAAGGTTGGGAGCCGCCTGGCAAAACTTCTGGATGAACCGACGGAGACCATTTACATGAACGGCAATTACTGGGTAAGTTTACCAGGAGAAGGCATATTGGTAAGGCCTGATAAAAAATCCCATCCGGCAGATACAACGGTCAGAATTTCAGAAATTGCCATTATTTGCGGTGATTGTTAATGGCCGATAGAATATATTTTACCTAATCTCTCTTGCCATGGCTTTGATCTTATTCCAGACATCGTCTTCTTCCCATTGCTCATAAATATCTTTGATCTGCAAAATCTTTTCAAAAAGCTCATCCTGTCTTTTTGAAACCTCTAAAGCTTCTGAATATGGTTTATCACTAAAGGTAACCATGGTGTATAAGGGAATGTACAAATCATCCAAGTCCTCATGAAGTTTAGCTTCAATTTTTTTCCGCAATTGAAAATCCCTGTCCTTAACAAGATCACGCATTTCTACAAAATTTCGCATTGAAAGTGCTGCTATGGCATCCGCATTTACTTTACGTTCCTTCTGAAATTCCAACAGAGTTTCTCCTGAAAGAGAACCCGCTGAAATCAATGAATAAAGAACCCTGCAATCTTCAAAACCTGCGTTCATGCCCTGACCATAAAATGGGACAATAGCATGGGCTGAATCACCCAGCAAACACACCGATTTGTAAACCCAGGGAAAAGCTTTTACCATAGTTAGTGAGGAGGCTGAATGTTGAAAAAACACATCGGCCAGGTTTGGAATAAGTGGTAAAACATCCGCAAAGTAACGGGAAAAAAAGCGGTTTAAATCCACAGGCGATTTAAGCCGGTCAAAGGACTGCTCTCCCTCAAATGGGAGAAACAGTGTACAGGTAAATGTTTTGTCGGCATTAGGCAAGGCAATTAACATAAACTGCTCCCTCGGCCAAATATGTAAAGCATTTGGCTCCATAGCAAAGTTTCCATTAATAGGGGGCATCGTCAATTCCCGATACCCATGCATAAGGCTATGCAACTCTTCTTCTGATTTCCCTTCTTCTACCAGGGTTTTTCGAACCTGAGAAAATGCCCCGTCAGCACCAAAAAGAAAATCAAAATTCCTTCCGTCAAGATTTAAATCTGCTAAGTTTATATCTGAGATCTTACGATCAAATACAATGTTTGCCCCGGATTCTTCAGCTGCATTTATAAGAACTTTATTTAATTCATTTCTTGAAACAGAATAAATTTGTTGTCCTTCCTTTCCATAAGGTAGAAAATGACGGCTGCCATCCTCATTATGAATCATTCTTCCCTTCATAGGAATGGCTTTCTGAAGGACCTGATGCTTCACTCCGGCCATTTCCAGTGTACGCATTCCTCTATGGCTCAATGCCAGGTTAATTGATCGCCCCTCGCTAAAGTCTACCGTTCTGGGATCGCTTCGCTTCTCAATAATGTCAACCTTATAACCGTGTTTTGCTAAGAGGCTTCCCAACATCGAACCGACAAGACCGGCTCCGGCAATAGCCACGGATACTTCCTTATCTTTCATAATTACAATGCATTTTTAATACTTCTGCCACACGATAAACTTCTTCAAACGTATTGTAAAGAGGAACCGGGCTGAGACGTATGATATCCGGCTCACGGCGGTCTGCCATAATTCCTTCCTCGCTAAGTATTTTAAATAACTGATCCGCACCTCCCCTGACTTTTATTGACACCTGACAACCTCTGGAATCGTAGGAGCTAATAATTTTAAATTGATAATTTGCCTCCGGGTTCCGTATTTCTTTAAGCAAATACCATAAATAGCCGCTCAACTTTTGGCCTTTTTCCCACAGCTTTTCTATTCCAGCCTCAAGAAATATATCAAGGGATGCTTTTTGTACTGCCATTGAAAGTACCGGCGCATTGGATAGCTGCCATTTGTCTGCACCTTGAGCTGGAATAAATTCAGGCTCCATTTTAAAGCGATCAATCTCTCTATGCCCCCACCAACCATGAAAACGAGGAATGTCGGTTCTATTCAAATGATTTTCATGAATAAAGGCCCCTGCCGTTCCTCCCGGCCCGGAATTTAAATATTTATAACTACACCATGCAGCAAAATCCACCTCCCAACGATGTAAATCTAATTGTATATTGCCAATAGCATGCGCCAGGTCAAACCCTACTTTAGCCCCAGCCTTATGCCCTGCCCGAGTGATTGTTTCCATGTCAAAGACCTGGCCACTCAAATAATTTACTCCACTAAAAAAAACCATCGCCAGCTCTTCCTTATTATCCTCAATAGCCCTCAGTATGTCTTCTGTTCTTATAATATATCCATCCGATGGCTTTACTTTAATAATCGCCTCATCAGGATCAAAACCATGGTAAGAAACCTGAGAAGCCAGGGCATAAAGGTCTGATGAAAATGAATTTTCTTCGGTTAGTATTTTAAACCGCTTTCCGGAAGGTTGATAGAAAGAAACAAAAAGCAGATGCAGGTTAACCGTCAATCCATTCATAGCCACAACCTCTTCAGGACACGCGCCGGATAGTCGGGAAAGTCCTTCTGTCAATAGTTTATGGTAGGAAACCCAGGGGTTTTTCCCGTGAAGGTGAGCCTCTACTGCCAGTTTCTGCCAGTCATCCATCTCCTGCTGAAGGTAGTTCAAAGCGGATTTGGGCTGAAGGCCAAGGGAATTGCCGCAAAGATAAATCGCTTCTTTATCCTTATGCAAAGGAATATGAAACCGTGAACGGAATGTACTCAGGCTGTCATGAGCGTCAAGATCCTGAGCAAACGCAAGGGTGTTTTCAAAAATCATATTACCCAACTTTTGCCGGTGGATCCATTACGGTTCCACATTGTTTGCAGGTTCTGAGCTCCTGTGAAGAATAAAACTTGTTCATTACTTCCGGAAGCTGCTTTACAATATCTGTAAGAGCAAAGTATTCTTCGTACAATTTATTTCCGCAGTTTTCACAAAACCACAAACAACCATCCTTTTCTCCTTCTTTACGATATCTTTCCATCACCAGACCTATGGTATTGGCAGGCCTTTGCGGACAATGAGGCACCTTGGCAGGAAGCAGGAAAATTTCACCTTCTTTGATAGGTAAGTCTACAATTTTGCCATCTTCTATAATTCTAACATTGATATCCCCTTCCAACTGATAAAAAAACTCCTCCCCTTCATTGTAGTGAAAATCTTTTCGCGAATTTGGTCCACCAACAACCATAACAATAAAATCATCGTTTCCTTTATAAATTTGCTGATTCCCCACCGGTGGCTTCAGAAGGTGACGATTGTCATCTATCCATTTTCTGAAATTAAAAGGTTTTTGTACGCTCATAACTCATCCGTTTTAATACAGCCCAAGTTAAGAAATATTTTTCTTGAGACGCAGTTGATTCTATAAATCCGTGAATATTTGTTTAAACCGGTAGAACTACTTTAAAGTTAGAACCCACACCTTTTTCGCTTTGAAGACTAATCTTTCCGCCAAGTTTTTCAATAGTCATTTTTACAATATGCAAACCCAATCCACTTCCAGAGGAAGTGTCATTGGCTTTAAAAAACATATCAAAGACTTTATCCTGAAGTTCGGTTTCAATACCTTGCCCATTATCTATGAATTCAATGACATGCTGAAATCCATTAGAGTTTATATTAATTGAAAGGCTGGGATGTTCCTTATTCGGATCCTGATATTTAATGGCATTCTCTATCAAATTCTGAAAAATAGAATACAAGAGCTTTTCATCCGTCTTTATCTCCAGCTTTTTATCAAATTCAACACAAACCTGGATTCTGCTAAACTCCGGTAAATGTTCAAAGCTTGCAATTATTTCAGAAACAAGCTTATGGCAGTTGACGAATGTCTTCTCAATTTTTGCCTCTTTTACTTTGGTGGCCAAAAGGAGATCCTTCAGGATATTATCCAACCTTTGAGTGCTTTTTCCTATATGTTCCAGGTAATTTAAAGCTACCGGATCTTTAACATCCTTAAGCCCTACCGTAGTCAAGCCCATGATTGATTTTAGCGGCCCTTTTATGTCATGCGATGCTCTATAGACAAAGGTATCCAATTGCTTGTTCTTCTCCTGCAGCTCACTGGTTCTTTCTAATACAACCTCTTCCAGGTCTTTATTCAGCCTATCTTTAAGTTCCTCATTGGTCTTAAGTTGTACAATGGTCTGCATTTGAGCAAAATCTTTCTCCCTAATAAGATACTTAATTTTATCAGCAAAGGCATAAGAGATCAGGAGCATATTGGTAATTACACCAAAATTAAAACTGTAAACCGTAAGGATGCTATCACTGATAAGGTTTAAGTGCTTAAGCACAGAAACTAAAAACCCGAAAAACAGGATGGTAAATGCCAAAACATAAAACCTTGCCGGTTTATACCCTTTACTAAGAATAAACATACCCGTCCCATATATACCTACAAAAAACATGAGGTCAATCCATTGATAATACAGAAGCTCTTGCATGACCGTAAAGCCGGCAATCAATATAAGACTTCGAAGAATAATCATGCTAAGGATAATTTTATCAATCATCGGGAATCGTCTGGTAGACAAAAACCTTCTTGCCAAAAGAAGTCCGAATATGATCATAAAGTATAAGGATAGCGGAAAAATGATGGTATTAAGCGCCGGAGCAAAAGGCCAAACATATTGAAAACCCAACCCATCCTGGGTAAGCGAGTAGACTCCTATAGAAAGCACATGCAGAACATAATACAAATAGGCGCGGTTGCGCACCGAAAAATAAATCAGCAAATTGTAAATGGAAAGAGCAAGAATGATCCCGTAAAACAAAGCCAATAACAAGTATTCCGTATTAGCATATTCTAAAAACCGTTCATGCGAACTTATACCGGAAACCAAGGCAACAGGATGGCTGCAAGTAACTCTTGCATATATAATGCTCTCTGCCTGATCCGGAAGTAAGGGTATGCTATATACAAAATTTTTATGTTTATACTCCCTCTGTCTGAAAGAATAAATATCACCTCCCGTTTTCAGTATAAAACTTCCCTTCCCATCGGGAAGATATAATTCCAGGTGGTCGATTCGGAAATCAAAAAACTCAAAGAGCCAATGCTTTCCTGACCCCGATTGATTGTTCACGATAATCTTAATCCAATAGGTGCTAAAATTATCGTTATAAGGAATTGTGGTCTTATTAATACTAAATCTCTTCTGAGCGTCTTCCTTAAGTATCTCGTGAATGGAATATTGCTGGTCTTCCTCAGGCAACATAGCATATTGGCCTCCCCGAATAATGTAGCGTTCTTTTCCTTCTTGTAAATAAAGAGGCGTTTGTGCTACACATAGTACAGCAGGCAAGTTTAGAAAAAAGAGAAGAAGATATAGGATATGTAATTTCAAATTAGTCCCCTGTGCTTAAATGTAACATATTAATACACCGGGTAGTTATCCGGATAAATAGTTATATAAGTTATTGAAATAACTTGAATAAAAAAAGCTTTATTATAAAAGGGAGAGGATTAATTTATAATCAATTGATTTTTTCGCCTTCAGACACAACTCCCAAGATTTGCTCAAGGACCCGCAGCAAATCTTCCGGAGTAGGGATAAAAGAAACATTTTCGGAAAAAGAAACATCTGCTTTTTTAAATTGTAGCCCACTTAAAAAGACCGTGGAATTTGGAAACTTCTCTGATATGCTTGTTATATAACCTTTAAGATCTTCCGAGTAGGGCATGCTGGTAATTACAGAAAAGAGGTAGTCCGGCTTATGCAAATCATAGGCAGTCTGAAGATCCTCAAACGGAAGACTTTGCCCAAGATAAATAACTTTAAAATTTCTGGATTTAATCATGTAGCAGGCAAATAACAAGCTTATTTCATGCAGTTCTCCTTCCGGAAGAAAGAGCATAAATGACTTTCTGGGCTTAGAAGGAAGAATGCCATCAATAGCCACAATTATTTTTTGCCTTATCAGATTGGAAATGAAATGTTCATGGGAAGTATTTATGGTTCCGGCCTGCCATAAAAAGCCTATACGGGACAAAAAGGGATAAATAATTTTCAGCATGGTTTTTTCAAACCCAAAATGTATAATGCTGGTAGATAATATCTTTTCAAAATATTCTTCATTGATTTCCAACATTGCCATAGTCAATGAGTGAATCTGGGATGGAAACTGCAAATCTCCTTCAGAAAGCCTCAGAACCTCTTCAGAAATTCTTTTGGGAGACATATCCACTATTCGGGAAATTTTAACCCCTTTCTCCTTTAGCAAAGAAATATTAAGAATAAGCTTAAGATCACTGTCATTATAGAACCTTATATTGGTGTCTGTTCTTTCCGGACTCAAAAGATTATACCGTTGTTCCCAGATTCGTATGGTGTGTGCTTTAATCCCGGAAAGCTGTTCCAGATCTTTTATTGAATACCTTCCCAATGACTTTAAATTTTACTTTTCGTTGATCTTTAACATGCGGAAATTTAAAAAAGTTTTTACCTGCTTATAAGAAAAAGGCCTATAAAGAATATTATCTGACAAAAATAAATAACTTCAGCCATATAATTATACCTCCTTAATGGCATACTAAAAAACAATGTGTGATAAAGCGCTGAAATAAAAAACCAAGCTATAAAATTCCGATGTGGTATGATTCCCTCCGCCCAATACCAAAAATCATAAGCTCCGGCAATCGGTTCAATAAAAAAGTCCAGAAGGATCATTAAAAATGCCGCAAAAGCAATTTTCACAATCTTTGCCTGTCCTTTAAGCCAACGCTCCGCTATAGATGCGGTGCAAAAAATAAGCATAAGCCAGTTTATGCCTATCAATAATGGAACCTCAAATAATTTAAGGCCAAAAGCCGATCCATAAGAATATGACCCGAAAATTAGTTGCGTATGAACACCCAAAACTTCAATCAGATATGCAGATATAAAAACAAAAGCGCTCAAAAGATAAAATTTCACCGACCTGACCTCATACCAATAAAGTATTATGAAAAATGAAACCAAAAGGTTAAAAGGCGTAAGAGTTAAAAACAGGTGTTTTACAGCAGGAATATTCAAGCCAATAAAGCCCGCAGAATACATTGCTATAAGAAGTATTAGCACTGGGTATCTATACTTCTTCCTTTCCATACGTTTTGTTTTTTAATTGATTTAAACAACGAATAAATAGCCAGGTGTGTAAAAGCTAACATCTGTAGGGGATGCAAAATAAGGTTCTGTAATACCGACTGACGGGATACAATGGAAATCATCGTCCGCATACACAACAAAATGGCAAAACAAAAAGCCAACAATAGCGGAGACAAAACAAAAAGTAGTGGTATCCAGATCAAAATAGTAAAAATAAGGTACAGAACCATGGTAACTTCATTACCAAATCCAGCAATGACATTTTTACTAAATCCCTGAAGGGCATCTTTATAAGAAGTATACATTCTGCAGGAAATTAGTCCGTTTGAAAGACGTGCATCAGTATTATATTTAGCATCCTTCATCTTGCGCATGATCATTATATCTTCAGCAACACACTCTTTCGCTTTTTCATGCCACAGCTCCGGCAGGTAATCTGATGCCCTAAAAAACATACATTGCCCACTGGCAGCAGAAAGTGCCGAATTATCAAATTTCTTTATAAAACGCAAGGGAAGCAAGGTAACAAGAATATAGTGCATTTGTGGTACCAGCAGCTTTTCTCCGAATGTTACCATCTCCTGATCGGTAAAAACAGAAAGTAAGGATAACCTGTGTTTTTTTGCATAATGCATCAATGAATGAAAGAAACCCTGCTTTACCTTCACATCTGCATCCAGAAATAATAAGAAATCACCTTCGGCTTTCTGAGCAAGCTGATGGCAGGCCCAATTTTTACCAAGCCAACCCTCCGGTAAAGGTTCACCGTCAAGAATTTTTAATTCCGGCATTCTTGCCGCATAATCCTCAAGAACAGTTCGGGTATTATCCGTTGAATTATCATCCAGCACAAGAACTTCTATGTTCCTATAATTTTGTTTTATTATGCTATCCAATAAATGAATAATCCTTTTTTCTTCGTTTCTTGCAGGGATTAATATGGAAATGCGTTCTTCTATCTGAAGATCTTTCTTGGGAAGATATGGTTCATCAAGAAGGTTCACTACCACTATTAATAAGCGTATAAGAAGAAATACCAGAGTAATCAGAAATAGTACAATCATACAAGAGACCTTATGACAAATTATAGTCAAATAATGTTTTTATAATATTAAAACAAACTAATGATTTTATACAGCATAACCATTAATATAGATAATACCATTCACAAGGAATGGTTGGAGTGGATGATAAAAAACTACCTCCCACAACAAAAAGCAACAGGCTTGTTTTTGGAAACGAAAATTCTACGCCTTTTAAATGAAGTACATAACGAAGGTGTCACATACTCTTTTCAGTATTACCTTCAAAGCCATAAAGAACTTGACTATTATCTGGAGGTACATGAAGACGCAATATATAGCCAGCTACTAGAAAAATACAACAATCGGTTTGTTGAATTTCGTACCACACTTGAAGTTGTGGGCTGATATTTGTCAATTATATTTATAAAATTGAAAATAAAATTTCCCATCATTATCCTTAATCTCCAATAACAGCTTAAAAAAGAAAAACAAGATAATGTAGAATGTGGGTAGAAAGACGATCATCGAAAACAAGATAACCAGGTAAAAAAACACGAGTAAGACCGCAAGCCTCCTTGATAAAGCATTCATCTGTTGACGAAACCTGGCCTTCCGGTACTCTCTCGTTTTATAATAGTGGGTATAAAAGGAGACCAGGTGTGACACCAGGAAAGAAAACAATATAAAGTAAAGTGCCGGTCCTGAATAGTGGCTGAAAAACATTAATTGCATGAGGTTTGCAAAAAAATCTTCTATCCCCATTACCATGTGGATTTTGCCAAACATGAAGTAAATTGGAAAAAATGCAAGGATCAGCAAAAAGGAATATTGAAAAATATATTTAAACACCAACGTCCATTTATATAAAATTAAGACGGCAGGCTTAAAATTTCTCTGTTCAATCGGGTCTTGAGCCATAATGAGTCGCAAAATGCATACTGCACCGATAACGATACTTTCATACCAAAACACCATTAAAAGTGTGTAAAAGTCCCAATATCCAACCAGTGTTAGGCCCAAAGGAATCAGGTGCAATACAACTTCAATGAAATTATCCCAATTATTAAACCTCTCCACCAAAGAAACATTATTTGCCTTAATGCGCTTCATTTCATCCTTATTTATACATATAAAATCTTATATAATACTCTCCATCTCTGTCTTTTAGATCTAATAATACTTTCAAAATTACAAATAAAATCACCACGTAATTAAGGTTAAAAAATATCATATAATAGACAATGCAGAGATAAAAGAAAATTAAAATCAAAGAAATACGATGACTTAAAGGATTCATCTGATGCATAAGCTTAGCCTCAAGATATTTCCTCTTAAGCCAATAATGACGATAAAAAGAAAACCCATAACCTAGAATAAATGACAATAATATCAATTGTACACCGGGGTTTAACAAGTGTTGTGATATCATGATATCCAACACTACGTTCGAATCAGCATATTTCAGCGAGGGACCTTCAGAAAATACCTGATAAATAGGAATAAAAGCTACAAAAAGCAAGAAGGAATAGATCAATAGGTATTTAAGTATAAGCATGAACTTAAAT
>JBKBXU010000024.1:0-24682 GCA_046313675.1 Cytophagaceae bacterium | reverse complement strand
TAAAGCCATGGAAGAGTCCAGCACACCAGCTGCCTGGAACGCTATGTTCTCAAATGTGGAGACAAACTTTGCCCCATGGAAATTTCCGGCATCTGACCGTTTCAAATGGGCTGATAAATTAAATAACTAACCTGAAAAAATATGAGCACGAACGTATCAACAATGGCTGAGAAGCTGGCTGCAGGAGAGCAACCTGAAATATTATTCTGGGTTGGTTGTGCAGGTTCTTTTGACGAAAGATATAAAGCCGTAACCATCGCTTTTACAAAAATATTAAATAAGCTGAACATAAATTTTGCCGTATTGGGCCCTGAAGAATCATGTACAGGAGATCCTGCCAAACGAGCCGGCAACGAGTTTTTGTTTCAGATGATGGCTGTATCCAATATACAGGTACTGAATGGTTATGAAATAAAAAAGATCGTAACCGCCTGCCCCCATTGTTTTAACACCATAAAAAATGAATATCCGTCACTGGGCGGCAATTATGAGGTAATACACCATTCTACCTTTCTTCAACAATTAATTGATGAAGGGAAAATAAAAATGAAAGAAGGTGGGAGTTTTAAGGGTAAAAAAATCACCTACCATGATTCTTGCTATCTTGGACGTGCCAATGGAGTTTATGAAGCCCCAAGAAAGGTTTTAGAAACTTTGGATGCCGAGTTAATAGAAATGAAGCGTTGCAAAAGCAAAGGCTTATGTTGCGGTGCGGGAGGTGCTCAGATGTTTAAAGAACCGGAAGCCGGAAAAAAGGACGTCAACATCGAACGGACAGAAGAAGCTATAGGCACAGGAGCAGAAATAATTGCCTCCGCTTGTCCGTTCTGTATGACCATGCTGGCCGACGGCGTCAAGAATAAAGAAAAAGAACAGGAAGTAAAAGTTTTTGATATTGCAGAGTTAATCGCCAAATCAGAGGATTTATAAAATGGAAGTACCTTTCAATGAATTACCCCCAAACTCTAAAGTCTGGATTTACCAATCAAACAAAGAACTTGAAGAGCATGAAATTGAATACATAAAACAGAAGACAAAAGAATTTGTCCAAACCTGGCAAAGCCATGGCAGGGATATTTCAGCCGGCTTCTCCATCCTTTACAACCGGTTTCTGGTCATTTCTGCCTCCCCACATTCAGAAGCCAGCGGTTGCTCTATCGATAAAATCGTGCATTTTATCCAAAAAACAGAATCTGATTTACAAATAAAATTACTTGATCGTTCATTCGTTATATATAAAACCGAAACCGGCTTCCACACTATATCTTTACCCAAGGCTAAAGAGATGGTAGCTTCAGGAGAAATTCCAAAAAGCGCCGCTGTTTTCAATAACTCAATTACTTTGTTGGAAGAAATGGAAAACAAGTGGGAGGTAGAAATAGAAAACTCCTGGCTATCGAAGTATATTCCAATTTAAAATAATAATAGTTATACTGATAGAAATATGAAATAATTTGCTTATCATTGCAAATTATTATACTAATGTATTGTAAATTAAATATTCTCGTGCCAAATTTATATTGATTTACAAAGGCATCATAAAAAGTTTTAAGTAAAGGGTTAACTTATAAAATAAATGAAAACATCCAATTTCCTAACAGGGTTAATTTTAGCTCTTCTCATTGCTTCCTGTACTCCAAAAGCAATGAGGCTTTTTAACCGCGGTGAAGAACGTTTCAAACAGGAAGAATTTGAGTTTGCTAAAGAAGATTTTAAGCAATCTCTTTCAAAAGGTGGCCCTGCTGCTGCATGTCATTATTACATTGCAGAATCATATCGTAAGTCCAACCGAATCCACGAATCGGAAAATCACTACAAGAGTGCCATCGATGCCGGAACAAAAGAAGAGGATGCGTATTTCTATTATGCCAAAGCTATGAAGGCAAACGGCAATTATGAAGGTGCTTCCAGCCAATTCAAAGAATATCTTAAAATAGGAAACAACTTTGACCTTATAAACAGGGCTAAGGCAGAAATTGCAAATCTTAAAATCCTTAGTGAGATTGCCAACAGAAAATCCTTTTTTGAAGTAAGCGGTATTGACGAATTAAATACACCTTCTGCAGAATACTCTCCGATTTTGTTCAATGATGTTTTGTATTTTACCACATCAAGAGGCGCAGAGAAAATTTATGCAGCTACAGGAACCGGCTTTACAGACATTTATGAATACATATTTGACGGCGTAGGCGAATTCACCGGACAGGCAAAAAGATTGCCCAAAACCATTAACTCCGAAAATGCCCACGAAGCATCTGCCGTATTTTCAAAAGATGGTAAAACCATGTATTTCTCCAGAGGAAATACCGGTAGCAAAAAAGGTAATGAAGATGTTAATCTTTATATGTCAAAACTAGTTAACGGAGAATGGTCTGAACCTGTCATACTTGAAATTAGCGACAAAAAAGCATGGGATTCTTCACCAATGTTATCACCTGACGGAAATACCTTGTATTTTTCATCCAACAGAGAAGGCGGCCTGGGAGGAACAGACATTTATAAAGCAACGCTTAACGAAGAAGGAAAATGGAGCAATGTAACGAACATTGGAGCCCCTGTTAACACTGGCGGAAACGAGATGTTCCCATTCCTGGACGAACATGGCAACTTCTATTTCTCCTCTGACGGACACCCTTCATTAGGTGGGCTGGATCTTTTCGTTGCTACAAAAAATGAAGACGGAAAACTTGAAGTTAAAAACCTTGGAATCCCTGTAAACAGTACTCATGACGACTTTGCCATATTTAAAGTTGACAGCCTTACAGGTTATTTTTCATCTAACAGGCCTGATGGCAAAGGTGATGACGACATCTACAAGTTCATTGACAACTCTATGATCCGTATCGCCAAATACAGTATTGACGGTACCAGCTTTGGTAAAGATAAAACAGGTGACAAGCATATACTTGCCAATGCAATTATAAAGCTTGTAGATGAAAAAGGTGATACCATTGCATCGGTTGTATCCGATTCTTTAGGTAAATTTATACTTCCTGTAGAAGCCGAGAAAAACTATAAAATTATAGCACATAAGCCCTCATCCCCTGCTTATATGAAGCAAACCTTTGAACTGTCAACAGCAAATAAAACCGTTGCTTTCAAAGATCTTGAACCTGGTGATAATGACATTAAGATTCCTTTTGAATTTACATTGCTGAAGGAAGAAGAAAAAATCATATTCGTTGTTGACAATATTTACTACGACTTTGACAAGTGGAACATCAGGCCGGATGCAGCAAAAGAGCTTGACAAGATTGTAGAATTCCTTGCAAATAACCCTGCTATAAGCATCGAGCTAAGTTCTCATACGGATGAAAGAGGTGCTGCAGATTACAACAGAAGACTATCTCAAAAAAGGGCTCAATCTGCTGTCGAATACATCATTAGCAAGGGTATTGACAAGAGTCGTTTAACTGCCAAAGGATATGGAAAAGACAAGCCATTGATAAAAAATGCTAAAACAGAAGAAGAGCATCAGAAAAACAGAAGAACCGAACTTGAAGTTACCGGTATAGATAAGTCTAAACTTGAAGTAATTCATAAAGAAAATCAACAAACTAAAAGTGACGTTGAGTAATTAAAACTTTTCTGAAAAAAATAAAATAAAAGAGTCCCGGTAATGCCGGGACTTTTTATTTTTGCATATAATTATAAAATAATGGATAGATATAATCAGAGAGGGGTATCTGCCTCAAAGGAAGATGTTCATAATGCCATCAAAAATATAGATAAAGGAATATTTCCTAAAGCTTTTTGCAAAGTCATTCCTGACATTATAGCCGGAAATCCGGACTACTGCAACATAATGCATGCTGACGGAGCCGGCACCAAATCCTCTCTAGCCTATATCTACTGGAAAGAAACCGGAGATATATCGGTCTGGAAAGGCATCGCACAAGATGCCGTCATAATGAATACAGATGACCTTTTATGTGCCGGAGTAACAGACAACATCTTACTTTCCTCTACCATCGGGCGAAATAAAAAATTGATTCCGAGAGAAGTTATCGCTGAAATAATTAATGGTACTGAAGAAGTGCTTGAATTGCTACGAAACAACGGTGTTAATATATTCAGTACAGGAGGAGAGACCGCAGATGTAGGAGACCTCGTTAAAACAATCATTGTTGACAGTACAGTTACCGCCAGAGTCAAACGTGATGAGATCATCTCAAATGACCGAATCAAGCCAGGTGATGTCATTGTAGGTATTGCATCCTTCGGGCAATCTTCTTATGAAAATGAATACAACGGTGGAATGGGAAGCAACGGCCTTACCTCTGCAAGGCATGATGTTTTTTCGAAAGAATATGCCCTCAAGTATCCTGAAAGTTATGACGCAGGAATTACCCAAGACCTGGTATACACAGGAAGCAGAAAGCTTACAGACCAGATTGAAGGAATACCTGTCAATTTAGGAAAGTTGGTGCTTTCCCCAACAAGGACTTACGCACCTGTAGTTAAAGCGATACTTAAAGAAATAGGAAGTCAGAACATTAGTGGGATGATTCATTGCAGTGGAGGCGGCCAAACCAAAATACTTCACTTTGTAGAGAACCTTCATATCATTAAAGATAACCTTTTTAACATTCCCCCTCTGTTTAAGCTTATACAAGAGGAAAGTGGAACCCAATGGAATGAGATGTTTAAAGTCTTTAATATGGGTCACCGATTGGAACTATACGTGCCGGAGAAGTATGCTGAGACAATTATACAAATTTCTAAAAGTTTTAAGATAGACGCTCAAATTATTGGAAGAGTTGAAACCGCTACCAGCAAAAAGCTTACAATAACTCACCAGGCCGGACAGTATATTTATAATGGATAGTTCCTAACAAGGAATATTAATAAAAAATGTAAGGCCATAGCTCCGTCTAAGAATATGGTATAATAAGCAGATCCTCTTTTCAGATGTGTATTATAGATAGACAGGGAAGCAACTACGCCCGTAACTAAAAAGGCATACCATAGCAGTCCATTGTAATGATAGAAGGAAGTAAACAAGAAAGCGGTAAGCAGTAGCAGGGATGCCTGTTTTGTACCCTTAATACCCAGTAAAACAGGTATGGTTTTAAGTTCAGACCTTCTATCACTTCTATAATCCCTAATATCAAAAACGAGGGAGATCCCGGCTATAAACAAAAAACGCTCGAAAAATAACAACCCCATAGTCGCATCCGGAATAAAGCATTCATGCATCATTAAAGGAAGAACAAGAGTAGCAGATGTCCATACATAACTGAGAAGAGCCATTTTAACTATAGGATAATTTCTCAATGGATAAATTTGTATTCTTGAAGACAATTTCAGTGGAGATGCATACAAATAGGTGAGCAGCATCAGGTGCAAGCCATAAACAGAAGTTGAAAAAGAATAAAAGAAAAAGAAAATTAATGAAAAAGGAAGGACAATAAGAAGCGATAGTTGTAGCTGTTTCTTAAGCATAGCATAGGTAAAAAAGCTAGTGCATGCTATAAATGAAGAAGAAACAACTTCATCCTTACCTACCTGAAAATCCAGGAGATAAAAAACGGATAAACTAAGAAATCCGGCACATAAAGAAATGAAGAAATTATAAACCATTCACTTATAAAACGAAAAAGCCCACTAAAAGTGGGCTTTCATCATATAGATTTATTTAAGCATTCAGGGCTTCCGCACCTCCGACAATTTCGAGAATCTCTTTGGTGATGGCTGCCTGCCTCGTTCTGTTATAAGTCAATCTTAACTCTTTCAACAAATCTTTCGCATTCTCTGTTGCCTTATCCATGGCTGTCATTCGGGCACCATGCTCAGAAGCATTAGACTCCAGTAAGTTTTTATAAAACTGTACTTTCAAGCTTTTAGGGATCAATTCCTGAATAATTTCAGCTCTTGAAGGCTCGAATATATAATCTGTACCAAAACTATGCTTGTCTGCTTCCTCAGCATGCTCCTCCTGTACGATCGGAAGGAATTGCTCCCGTCTTACAACTTGGGCAGCAGCATTCTTAAATTCATTGTAAATAATCTCTACCTTGTCAAATTCACCGGAAACAAATCTGGCCATGACATCTTCCGCTACTCCTCTGACAGTTTCAAAAGAAAGGTTTAAGAATGTACCCACATAATCTTTGATCATTGGCATTCCTTTTTTCTTGCTGAAATAGTCATTACCTTTTTTACCAATGCACATCAGGGTAACATTACCTGCCTGGTGCTGATTTTTATAGGTGTTTTCAAGGAAATAGTTGGTAGCTTTTATGATATTAGAGTTAAAAGCACCGGCAAGCCCTCTGTCAGAAGTCACCACCACTAAAAGAATCTTTTCAGGATTACGTTCTGCGTTGTAAGGGTTTTCAACCGAACTATCCAGACTTGTAGTAATATGATGTAGAATCTCGTTTAGCTTCTGAGTGTATGGCCTTATTTTGATAATATTATCCTGCGCTCTGCGAAGCTTCGCAGCAGCAACCATTTTCATCGCTTTTGTTATCTGTTGAGTTGAATTAACAGATACTATTCTACCTCTGACTTCTTTTAAGCTTGCCATCTTTTATTATTTTGCAAATTTAGAAGCTGTTTCCTTAGCAACTTGTTTTAAAACACTTGTAACAGAATCATCAATCACTCCTGATTTAATAGCATTCAGAGTATCTTTATGTTGAGCTGCCAATATGGACAAAAAGTCTTTTTCAAAAGCCTTCACATCTCCTACAGGAACTTTATCAATTAATCCGTTCGTGGAAACATAGATGGTAGCCACCTGCTGTTCTACAGGAACCGGAGAATATTGTGCCTGCTTTAGTATCTCAAGGTTTCTTTTACCCCTTTCAATTGTAAGTTTTGTAGAAGGATCCAGGTCAGAACCAAATTTTGCAAATGCTTCCAATTCTCTGAATTGTGCCTGGTCAAGCTTAAGTGTACCCGCAACTTTCTTCATTGATTTGATCTGAGCATTACCGCCCACCCTTGAAACAGAGATACCTACGTTAATAGCAGGACGAACCCCGGCATTAAACAAGTTTGTTTCCAGGAATATCTGTCCATCAGTAATTGAAATCACGTTGGTTGGGATGTATGCTGATACGTCACCCGCCTGAGTTTCTATAATTGGTAATGCTGTAAGAGAGCCTCCTCCTTTTACGATTCCTTTAATTGAATCAGGAAGGTCGTTCATCTGTTGAGCAATTGAATCAGATTTATTAATCTTAGCAGCTCTTTCAAGCAAACGGCTGTGAAGATAGAAAACGTCTCCAGGGTAAGCTTCACGTCCCGGTGGTCTTCTAAGTAGAAGGGAAACCTCTCTATAGGCAACTGCCTGCTTGGAAAGATCATCGTATATAACAAGAGCAGGGCGACCAGTATCTCTGAAGAATTCACCAATAGCTGCACCTGTAAAAGGAGCAAAGAACTGCATAGGAGCAGGATCAGCAGCAGAAGCAGCAACAACTACTGTATAATCCATTGCTTTACCTCTTTCAAGAGAGTTCACAATTTGAGCAACAGTACTTGCTTTCTGTCCTACGGCAACGTAAATACAGAAAACAGGCTCTCCTCTTTCAAAATATTCTCTTTGATTTATAATAGTATCGATCGCAACGGCAGTTTTACCTGTCTGTCTGTCACCGATGATCAATTCCCTCTGGCCTCTACCAATTGGAATCATTGAGTCAATCGCTTTAATACCTGTTTGCAAAGGCTCGTTTACAGGCTGTCTGTAGATTACCCCGGGAGCTTTTCTTTCGAGGGGCATTTCATAGGTTTTGCCGGCAATTGGCCCTTTGCCATCAATAGGAGTTCCAAGCGTATCTACTACCCTTCCGATCAAACCATCACCAACACCTACGTAAGCAATACGTTTGGTACGTTTTACAGTATCACCTTCTCTGATGTCACTATAGTCGCCTAGCATTACCGCTCCTACATTATCTTCTTCCAGGTTAAGCACTAAAGCTTTTAAACCGTTTTCAAACTCCAGCAATTCTCCTGATTGAGCTTGTGTAAGGCCATATATCCTGGCCACACCATCACCAACCTGAAGGACTGTACCTATTTCTTCCAGTTCAGATTCGGTTCTGAAATTAGATAACTGCTCTCTTAATATTGCAGAAACCTCATCGGGTCTTACTTCTACCATAACTTATATTTTGGCTAAATATGGATTATAACTAAAATTACTTTTTAATTTTTGCAGTTTACTCTTTATACTCTCATCAATCTGACGATCGGAGATTGTAAGAACAAAACCACCAATAATATCTTCTTCGATTATTTCTTCTAATTCTACTTTGTTACCTGTAATTTGGGTAACAAGACTGGAAAAATTTTTCTTTTGATCGTCGGTAAGCTTTGATGCAGTAACAACCTCTACTTTCTCTATACCTTTGAATTTTCTATACTGAGCCAAAAACTCATTAGAAATAAAAAAAAGGTAATTCTCTCTGTTCTTTAAAGTAATGGTATCAAAAAACTTCAAGGTAACCTTATGAACCTTTTTTCCAAACACCAATTGAAGTATCGTTCTTTTCTTTTCGTTGCCTATGATAGGGCTATTGAACGTACGAACAAGTTCAGGATTCTTTTCACATGTATTGTAGAAAAGCTCCATATCGTTTTTTATATCTTCTAATATTCCCTGCTCTTTAGCAAAGTCTATTAAAGATTTGGCATACCTCGATGCAACCCTTGATTCGTGCATTTTTAGTTAAAATTTACTTCTTTGATAAATTTATCTACGAGTTCTTTTTTGGCTGCAGCATCCGAAAGTTCTTTTCTCAACAGCTTCTCAGCAATGTCTATTGCAAGAGCCGCTGCCTGATTTTTAACTTCCATTAGAGCCGCTTGCTTTTCTGTTCCAATTGCTACTCTGGCATTATCAATCATTCTTGCCCCTTCACGTTGTGCTGTTTCTTTGGCTTCAGCTATCATCACAGTTGCAGCAGCTTGAGCCTCTTTTAAAATTTTATCTCTTTCCAGTCTGGCTTCCTGAAGTAACTGCTCATTAGATGCCTGTAGCTTAAGCATTTCTTCTTTAGCACGGTTTGCAGAGCTAAGCGCCTCTTCAATTGTATTCTCTCTATCTTTCAAAGCCTGCATTATAGGCTTCCAGGCAAATTTAGCCAGAATAAATAAAACTATGAGGAAGGTAACCGTTTGCCAGAATAGCAATCCTAAATTTGGAGTTATAAGATCCATTGGTTATGTTATATTAAGTTATCAGCAATTAATACAAGTTCAATAATAAATTCATGACAAGCCTAATGCTTGTCATGAATTTTAAGATGCTTATCTGAAAGAAATAAGAAGACAAACAACCACTGCAAACAGAGCAACACCCTCGATGAATGCTGCTGCAATAAGCATAGCAGTTTGAATCTTTCCACTTTCGTTTGGCTGTCTTGCGATAGATTCAGTAGCACTTGCTCCGATCTTTCCAATACCAAGTCCTGCGCCTAATGCTGCAATACCGGCACCCACACCAGCTCCTAAAAGAGCTAAGCCAATGTCAGCTAGAAATAATAAATTGAACATAGATGTATATTTATATAGTTTAACAAAAATACTTAATAAAGTGGCTTTTCAACCGTATCATGATCATGATGATGCTCTTCAACTGCTGCTGCAAAATACATGGCAGATAACAACGTGAAAATGTATGCCTGAATAATTGCCACCAGTAGCTCCAGGAATGACATAAATAAAGCAAAAGGGATACTGATTAAGCTTGCCCAAGCTGTTCTGAAAAGGAAAATAAGACTGATCAAACTTAAAATGATAATGTGGCCTGCGGTAATATTCGCAAACAACCTGACCATTAAAGAAAAAGGCTTGGTGAACAAACTCACAACTTCAATAACAACAATCAATGGCTTTAGCCAAAGCGGTACACCCGGTGTATTAAATACATGACCCCAATAATATTTATTACCACTAAAGTTTGTTATAAGAAACGTAGTCAATGCCAGCATAAATGTTACAGAAATATTTCCTGTTACATTGGCTCCTCCCGGAAACAGGCCCAAAAGGTTATTAAACCAGATAAAGAAAAATATAGTCAACAAATAAGGAAGAAAACGCTCGTATTTGGGACCTATAATGCTTTTCCCTATGTCATCCCTGACGAAGACAATGATAGGCTCGAAAAACGACTGTATTCCTTTAGGAGCTTTGCCTTTGTTTTTTTCGTAGCGCTTGGCAATGGTCAAAAATACCAGCAACAAAATTGCAGAACCCAGCAATAAGGAAGCTACATTCTTTGTAATTGAAATATCATACACTACTTCGTTTGGGTTCGTGGATGTAATGTGTCCATGATCCAAAACAAAACCTTTGTACGAATGGTCATCATTATGAAATCTGGACGATGAGAAAGAAACAAAACCTCTCTGATTAGAATATAAGATTACCGGAAGCGGCAAGGTAACATGAGTCTCCCCTATAGTAGCAAAATGCCACTCGTGCTCATCACCTATGTGGTGCATGATTACCTGGCCCACATTTACTTCAGCAGTATCTTCCTGATGTTCTCCCGCCCAAACTGTACTGATCTGAAAAAGACCAATTAATATAACCAAAAAGAGCCGATTTTTAAGCATTTTTTCCCTCATTTTGTGAATTGCGCCGCAAGTTACGTAATAGAAAATATATTTCAAACGAAGTGTATATGAAATACAAAATAAAAAAGTCAACAACAAAACTCAGTTTATGAACAGAAGAAAGGAAAAGGTAAATAAGTATGAATATAAGGGACAGTAAGAACCTGACCCCCATAGACATCATGTAGTAAAGATGAAAATCTTCAACTTTATTCAATCCATTTTCTGCAATCATATGACTTATAATCGATATTATCAGAAAATATATTTGAATTACCCAAATGTACTCATTTATAAAAGGCAAATCCAATACATTTGACAATAAGAAGATTACGACACTGATTGTTATAAAAAGAAGTATAAAATTTTTATAAAAAATGAGTTTTCCTTTTTTCATTTCTGATTAAGCAGAGATTTAATCACCAAATATACGGAGGTGATCACGGAAAACAATAATAAAAAAATAGTAAAAAGACGGTTTTTAACTTCAAAATGTTGATCAAGCTTTGTTCCACCCCAGACAGCCAGCAGCATAAGTACAATCATCTGCATGGCTATGCCCGAATATTTTAAATATTCATTAAGCGGTTTTTTCGGCTGGTCCGGGTTGCTCATTGGCTTCTCCAATCTTAATTTCCTTAATAACAGCTCCCATTTTACATTTACCATTGAATGCAGCACCGGATTCAACAACGATTTTATTTGTAATGATATCACCATTGATTACTGCAGTAGATTTTAGAATCAACACATCAGAAATTTCAATAATGCCATTAACCTCACCCTCAATTTCCGCAGTATTGGCCAATATATTGCCTTCAACCTTTGCTGTATCACCCAACACAACCTTGGATTTACATTTAATATTTCCGTTTAATCGGCCATCAATACGGATATTCCCAAAGGTTTCAATATTACCTTCCAGCAATGTTCCTTTTGCTATAATTGTTCTCGAGTTCAAGATTTCTTCCGAAACCGATGGCTTATCTTTGATATTTCCTTTGGTGAACATAAACGTAAAATTTTTAATATGACAAATATTCTAAGGGATTCACTTTTTTCCCTTCAAACCACAATTCAAAAAAAATGTATTGTTCTGTTTCTTTGGCATTTCCATCTCCTGCCCATGCAATTACTTCTCCACTTGCGACCGGATCACCCTTTTCCTTAAGGATTGCATTGGCATTTTTATAAAATGAAATATAATTATTTGGGTGAACAACACCTATAACATATTTATTATCCATTGTCCAGGAGGCAAAAAAAACATTTCCTTCAGCAATTGCCCTTACAGGCTCTTTCTTTTTGACTTTTATTTTTACCCCAGACTCTGCATTTTTATACTCTTCTACGGGAATTCCGGAAACAGGTTTTATAAAAATTGTACCCGGGTCACCTTCGTGCCTTCTTTCAAAATAAGCGACCTCATAATCACCACTTTCAAATCGACTTCTCAACTCCTTGTCAACCGAAGATTTTTTATTAAGATTTACCTCCTTAAAACTTGCTGGTGCACCTGCTTCTACGCTATCTTCCGTGTAATGAGCAATTTCACCAGTAATGATTTTTTGAATATTTTTAATAAAAACATCTTTTCTTTCCGCCTCGATCATTAAAGAATCCACACGAGAAGAGAGTGAAATAACCTTCTTATTGATTTCAATTTGCTGGATTCTTGGATTAAACCATTTTCCCAGAAAGGTGGTAACTATAAAAAAACATGCTACTAATAATACAGCCAGAGAAGTTACGGAAACCACTATCAATTTTGCATAATTAAAACTATATGATTTTTTTTCCGCAAAATTTTCTTCGTTACGAATAATTAAAAGGAATCTATTCGTTAACCATTTGTATATTGTCTTTTTATTTTTCAACTATCTTTGAATTTTTAAAAGGGACAGTAAAATTAAGGATTTAAACAGCACCAAACTAAATTGAAGGCCGCAATTTCTAACTTTTTTAGGCAAACAACCTCTTCAAGGCCGATATGGTTAATTTTTTTAACCTTGAGTATTGGCCTTTCGGCGTGTTCGCAATACAAAAATAATCTTGTAAGCAAATCCTACCATAATTTAACGGCAAGATATAATGCTTATTTCCTTTCAAGGGAAAAAATGAAAGAGGTGGAAGCAGAAATATGGGAAGCCAACCAGGATGACTATAACCGTCCATTGTATATTTTCCCAAAAATGGACACCATCCTTCAAAAAAGCCTTGTTCCATCGACCGACTACATTATATCGAAATCAGCATTACCGGTCCAAAAGCATAAAAACAGCAACTGGGTAGACCCAAGTTATCTTCTGATTGGGAAATCCCGGATATACAGAGGAGAATACCCACTGGCAACTCAAACCTTCAAGTATGTAAATACCAATGGGAAACATGTAGACCATAAACAACAGGCCCTGATCCTGCTGATCAGAACGTATATTTTCACAGAAGACTACCAGAGCATTCCTGCGGTTGTGGAGTACTTAAAAAAGAAAAAACTTAGCAACAACAACAAAAGAGACTTTCATCTTACCATGGGTTATTTCAATCAAATCCATGAAGAATATGACAAGGTGATTGGCCATTTAACCGAGGCGATACCTTATATTAAAAAAAGGGACCAGAAATCCCGAATGCATTTTATTCTCGGCCAGCTTTACCAATTAAAAGAAGACAATAAAAACGCTTATGAGCATTACCACCTGGTTCTAAAGCATAACCCTCCCTACGAACTTTCATTTTTCACCAAATTATACATGGCCCAGGTGTCTGACCTTTCCGATGCCAGTGATGTTCATAAAATAGAAAAATACTTCAAAAAACTCTTGAAAGACCAGAAAAACCTGGAGTATAAAGACAAAATATACTATGAATTGGGCCTTTTTAAGTTAAAACAAAACGACTATAAAAAAGGTATAAACTACCTGGAGAAATCCATACAGGCCAATGCAGGCAACCAATTTCAGAAAGCCCGCAGCTACCTTGAACTAGGAAGGTTATATTATGAGAAACTTCAAAAATACGAACTTGCAAAAGCTTACTACGATAGTACCATACAGCTTTGGGATAAAAAAGACAAGGAATATAAACCCATTGCCCGCAGGCAAGAAGTTTTGGCAGATTTTGTAGAACAACTAAATACAATTCAAAGAGAAGACAGCTTGCAGAGGCTTGCATCCATGGATAGCATTCAGCTAAGCCAATACCTGGACAAGATTATTTTTGATGAAGAAAAAAAGCAAAGGGAGGAAATGCGCAAGCTTGAACTTGCCGCAAAGAGAAAATCAAATGCCGCAGCCATCGCCGGAGCGGGTATGGCAGATCCAAATGCAACCTGGTATTTTTATAACCCGGCAAGCATGAATATGGGCCGCATAGAGTTTGAGAAAAAATGGGGTAAGCGAAAACTGGAAGACAACTGGAGGCGATCCATGAAAGAGGTAACCTTTGACGATGATGATGAAGAAGAGGAAGAGGAGGAAGTAGTGGCTGCTGTTGACTCGGCAGCTATACGAGCACAGCGAAAGGAGCAATTATACAAGAACATTCCTTTTACCAAAGCCGAGATAGACACGTCCAACAGCCGACTGGAAGTTGCGCATTATAAACTGGGAAAAATTTATGACTTGAATTTGCTGGAATACGACAATTCCATTCTAACCTTTCAAAAGTTAATCAAGCGATTCCCTGAGTCTGAATACAGACCCGAAGTATTGTATTTCCTTTATTTGCTTACCAAAGACAAAGGCCAGATGGATAAATCTGAAGAATATAAAAACACCATCTTTAGCCAATATCCTAATTCACTCTATGCCAAAATAATTAAAAACCCTAACTATCTGGCAGAAAGCAAAGTGTTGAATGAGAAAGTGGCTGTACTATACAAACAAGCTTACGATCTTTATAACAGAAAAGAATATTTTCAGGCCCAACATGCTTTAAATGATATTCAACAGAATTACCCGGAAAGTGACATTGAGGACAAGCTGGTGTTTTTGGGCATATTAATAAAAGGTAAAACCCAAAGCTCTCTTATCCTTAAAACAGAGCTTACGAATTTCATTGAAACCTATACCAATAGTGTTTTATTAAAAAGAGCAGAAGACCTTCTGGAAACCACAGAAGCATATATCGCTAAAAAAGAAAGTGGTCAGGATAACAATTATGTGAAATACATTAATAACCTGAAAAAACCGCAGTATTTCATGGCTGTAATGCCAAAGAATAAAATAAACACAACAATCATTACAAATCAATTTAATTCCTTCAACAAAAAGCTGTTTAATGATGAAAATCAAAAAGAAAATATTTTATTAGATTTGAATGATTCTACGGTGGTAATTGTTGTTAAGGAATTTAAATCAATACAAGCCGGAAATGACTATATTGATGATATAACAAGTATCCATTCCTTTTTGAATGCATACAAACCTAATTATCAAATCTTCCTTATTACGGATGATAATTATAAATTATTTGAACAATCCAAAAACCTTGAAGGCTATTTAAGGTTCTATAAAACTTTTTATGAGTAAAATAATATAAGCTATGGCGAAGAGATCGAAATTCAACTATTTCATGATTTTCCTATGGGGAACTTTCCTCACAGGACTATTGACCATTACTCTTTACATATATTTTGTATCTATAGATTTCATGGGTCTGTTTGGCCCTATGCCAAGTCTTGAAGTTCTGGAAAACCCTAAAAGTGAAGTAGCTTCCGAATTGTACACGGCAGACAATGTTTTGCTTGGAAAATACTTCCGGGAAAACCGGACACCTGTATCCTATGAAGAAATTTCACCTAACCTGATAAATGCATTAAAGGCAACGGAAGATTATCGCTTTGAAGAGCATTCCGGCATTGACTTTCGTGGCTTATCCAGGGTGTTTTTCAAAACAATTGTTTTAAGGCAATCATCAGCGGGTGGTGGAAGTACCATTTCGCAACAGCTTGCAAAAAACCTTTTTGAAACCCGGGGATCACTTTACCAGGGAAAACTTTCCGGAAACCGCAAGGTCAATATGGCCATTATCAAAACCAAAGAATGGATTACTGCCGTACATATTGAAAAATCCTATACCAAAGAAGAAATCATAACCATGTATTTAAATGTGGTGGATTTTGGAAGTAATGCATTTGGGATAAAGGTAGCCTCAAAAACGTTCTTTGACACAACACCTGATAGCTTAAGCATACCTGAAGCTGCCATGTTGGTGGGATTATTAAAAGCCCCAAGCAAATACAGTCCGGTCTTTAACCCTGAGAATGCCCTTGGGAGAAGAAATGTCGTGATCAGCCAAATGAATAAGTACGATTTCATTTCACAGGCTGAAACAGATTCACTTCAAAGCTCCCCCCTGGAATTAAAATATAGCGTTGAAAACCATAATAAAGGTTTGGCAACGTATTTCAGAAGTGTAATAACCAATTATCTATTAGCCTGGAGCCGTAACAGGGGAATTGACCTTTTTGCCGATGGACTGAAAATATACTGCACCCTGGATTCGCGTATGCAAAAATACGCCGAAGATGCGGTAACTGAACACATGAAAGGTCTTCAAAGCAAATTCCATGACCATTGGAAAGGCAGAAATCCATGGATTGATGATGATGGCAAAGAAATTCCGGGCTTTATTGAAAACGCAGCCAAAAGATCTGACCGGTACAGAGCCCTGAAGGCTAAATATGGAAATGATGAAGCAAGTATTAATAAATCCTTGAATACCCCTGTTAAGATGCGTATTTTTTCATGGAATGGAGAAAAGGACACGCTCATGTCTCCGATAGATTCCATAAAACACTACAAGCATTACCTGCACACCGGTTTTATGGCCATGGATCCTAAGTCGGGACACATCAGGGCATGGGTAGGAGGAATTGACCACAAGCACTTCAAGTATGATCACGTGAAGCAAGGCAGAAGACAGCCTGGTTCAACCTTTAAACCAATCGTTTATGCTACTGCATTAGATTACGGATATTCACCTTGTTATGAACTAGTGGATGCACCTGTCAGCTTCGAAACCTTTGACGAAAATAAAACCTGGACTCCTAAAAATTCCGACAACAAATTTTCCGGCGAAATATTCTCTCTGAGAAAAGCCATGGCAAATTCAGTGAACTCAATAACGGCAGCCTTGATTAAAAAAGTTGGCCCTGAGGCAGTAGTTGATATGGCCAGACGACTTGGAATTGAAAGCCCGCTTGACGCTGTACCGGCTTTATGCCTTGGAGTAAGTGACGTTTCTGTTTACGAACTTATAGGTGCTTACAGCACATTTATTAATGAAGGAGTTTATACCAAACCATTTTTTATTGCCAGAATAGAAGACAAGAATGGCAATATTCTACAGGAATTTATCCCTGAAACAAGGGAAGCCATAAATGAGGAAACCGCTTATATGATGGTTCATATGTTGAAGGGTGCCACTCAGGAATCAGGAGGAACAGCATTGGGCCTGCACAGATATGGCCTGATAGGCAATGGAAATGAAGTAGGCGGAAAAACCGGTACATCTCAAAATGCATCCGATGGATGGTTTATTGGTGTAACTCCGAAATTGGTAAGCGGTGCCTGGGTTGGAGGAGAAGACAGAAGCATACATTTCCGAGACATGAATATGGGGCAGGGAGCCAGAATGGCAATGCCAATATGGGCGGGCTTTATGCAAAAAGTTTATGCCGATAAAAGCATCGGTATAGACAGGGAAATATTTCCAAGGCCATCAAAACCACTTTCTGTTGAAATTGATTGCCGAAAGTTTAAAGAGAAAAACACCTCAGTTGGCGACAGTCTGCAAAACTCATCAGATCTTAATAATATTAACGACTTTTTAGGGCATTAACCAAAGAAAAATGGGAGAAATTTCTCCCATTTTTCTTTAATACTTCCTACCTACTGCAATCCAATTTTCCGTACATTGGCATATTGAATTAAATTAGAAAAAATTCTATTCTTATGATCAAGCCAAAAATCAAACTCCGAACCTATATTATCTTTTTGTGGAGCTTGTTTTCGTCCGGAATGATCTTCTTTTTCCTGTACATTTACTTTGTCTCCATAAATCTCTTCGGTTTATTTGGCCCCATGCCTCCTCTTGAAGAGCTTGAAAACCCTAAAAGCAACCTGGCCTCAGAAATTTACACAAGTGATCATGCATTATTAGGAAAATATTTCAGAGAAAACCGATCGCCTGTACTCTATAATGAAATCTCTCCTAACCTCATCAATGCCTTAAAGGCAACGGAAGATTATAGGTTTGAAGAACATTCAGGTATTGACTTCAGAAGTACATTCCGGGTTCTATTTAAATCCATACTATTACGGAAGTCAAATGCCGGTGGGGGAAGCACCATTTCACAACAGCTTGCAAAAAACCTCTTCCGTACACGAGAGAAGTTATACAGAGGCAAAATCTCAGGTAAAGCAGGAATGGCTATTGCCAAGACAAAAGAATGGATCCTGGCTATTAAAATAGAAAGATCCTACACTAAGGAAGAAATCATAACCATGTATTTAAATACAGTTGATTTCGGAAACAGTGCCTTTGGGATCAAAGTTGCAGCCAAGACATACTTCAAAACAACACCCGATAAGTTGAGCATACCCCAGTCTGCCCTTCTTGTGGGACTTCTTAAAGGCCCTAATTTATACAATCCAATTGTTGCTCCGGACAGGGCTGTATCACGCAGAAATACGGTTATTGATCAAATGTTAAAATATTCGTTTATCACACCTAATGAGTCAGATTCACTAAGAAAAATTCCGCTCAATCTTGACTACAGTGTTGACAATCACAATAAGGGATTGGCTACCTATTTCCGAAGCATACTTAGTGGATATTTGCACTCCTGGTGTAAAGAAAACGGATATGATTTATACGCTGATGGCCTGAAAATTTATTGCACCCTTGATTCCAAAATGCAAACCTATGCAGAAGAGGCGGTTAATGACCATATGAAAACACTACAGTCGGCTTTTTTTACCCATTGGAAAGGAAGAAATCCCTGGATAGACGAACAAGGACTAGAAATCAAGGATTACATCGAAAAAGCCATCAAAAGAACGGAGCGATATAAAGCCTTAAAAAAGAAACACGGGGACAACAAAGCAGCTATTAAAAAAGAGCTGGAGAAGCCTGTCAAAATGAAAATTTTTACATGGAACGGAGAAAAAGAAACGATGATGTCACCAATCGATTCAATTAAGTATTATAGGCATATTTTACATACAGGCTTTATGGCTATGGACCCCAAATCCGGACATATAAAAGCCTGGGTAGGTGGCATAAATCATAAATTCTTTAAATATGACCATGTTAAGCAAAGCAAAAGACAGCCCGGTTCAACATTTAAACCTTTTGTGTATGCCACTGCAATTGACCATGGCTATTCACCATGCTTTAAAGTATCTGATGCACCTGTAACTTTCACCCTGGAAGGAGGAAAAACATGGACGCCAAAAAACTCTAATAATAAATACAGCGGAGAGGTCTTTACATTACGAAAAGCTATGGCTAATTCCGTAAACTCCATTACCGCTACTCTGATGAAAGAAGTAGGTCCGGAAGCTGTGGTAAAAATGGCACAGCAATTAGGAATAGAAAGCCCATTAAGCCCGGTGCCTGCTTTATGTCTTGGAGTAAGTCCTGTGTCCATATATGAACTAAGTGGGGCATACAGCACTTTTGTAAATGATGGGGTTTATACAAAGCCTTTCTTTCTGCTGCGAATTGAAGATAAAGACGGAAATGTTATTCAGGAATTTAGGCCTGAACGCAGGGAAGCAATAAACGAAGAAACCGCTAACGCCATGGTCTATATGTTAAAAGGAGCCACAGAGGAAGAAGGAGGCACAGCAACAAGCCTGAAAAAATTTGGTCTCTTGGATCAGGGCAACGAAATCGGAGGAAAAACAGGCACCACCCAGAATGCATCGGATGGATGGTTTGTCGGAATAACCCCGGATCTTGTAGGAGCCGTGTGGGTGGGCGCAGAAGACCGAAACATCCACTTCCGAGACATGGTATACGGACAGGGAGCAAGAATGGCAATGCCTATTTGGGCAGGGTTTATGCAAAAGCTTTATGCCGATAAAAAAACAGGAATAAGAAAAGGCAAATTTTCTCATGGCGGAAATATAAACCTAAACTGCATCGAGGATGAGGAAGATGAAAGCGAAGAGGCCATCATCAACACAGCCCTCTAAAAAGATTATTAATGACAGGTGGTATAATTATAGAAAAAGAAACAATTAAAAATCTTCCGGACAAACCGGGGGTATACAGGTTTTATACTGCCGATAAGACCTTAATTTATGTAGGCAAAGCCAAAAACCTAAAAAAACGAGTAAGCAATTATTTTAATAAGCATACCCACCTTGATGCCAAAACCAAAAGACTGGTTTCACAAATAGCCTCTATAGAGTACACTATTGTTAATACAGAATTTGACGCATATCTGCTTGAGAATAATTTAATTAAGAACAATCAGCCAAAATACAACATCTTACTTAAAGATGATAAAACCTATCCCTATGTATGTATAAGTAATGAACGGTTCCCTAAACTATTTTCAACAAGGACATTTAATAAAAAATGGGGAAAATACTATGGCCCCTACTCCAGTGTAAAAGCCCTGAACAATGTCATAGAACTTGTCAGGGATCTTTACAGCCTGAGGACTTGCAATTATGTATTGTCAGAGGAAAACATAAACGCTGCGAAGTATAAAGTATGCCTGGAATACCACATAGGAAACTGCAAAGGCCCTTGTGAGGGCTTGCAAACAGAGGCCGATTACAATGCAAACATTGAACATGTCCATCAAATACTAAAAGGAAACGTTAATATCGTAAAAAACCATTTTCAGCAGGAGATGCAAAAAGCGGCTGAAAATATGGAATTTGAAAAAGCCCAGCTAGTTAAACAAAAGATCGAATCCTTAACTAAGTTTCAAAGCTCATCGGTCATTGTAAATCCTAAAATCACCAATATTGATGTGTTTACCATCAGCAGCAAAGACGATGTTGCTGCGGTGAACTATTTGAAAATATCAGAAGGAAGAATAATCCATACCAAAACGTATAATGTTAAAAAGAGGCTAAACGAGCCGGAACATGAGATTTTATTATTGACCATTGTAAGGGTAATGGAGGAGATGGAAAATTTATCAGAAGAAATCATAAGCAATATTGATATCCCCGAGAGCATAGAAGCCTTAAATATTACCGTACCAAAAATAGGGGATAAGAAGAAGCTTGTCGACTTGTCACTTAGAAATGCCACTGAATACCTGATACGAAAACTTTCCAATGTAAAAGAAGACCCACAGGAACGAATCCTCGAAAAATTAAAAAAGGATTTATCCATTCAGGAATTACCGGAACGGATAGAATGCTTTGATAATTCAAATATTCAGGGAACAAATCCGGTAGCTGCAATGGTGTGTTTTATAAATGGAAAGCCTGCCAAGAAAGAATATAGGCATTACAATATAAAAACCGTTACAGGACCTGATGATTTCAGTTCAATGAATGAGATCGTATATAGGCGCTATAAAAGATTAATGGAAGAGGGTGCAAGCCTTCCAAACCTCATAGTGATCGATGGGGGCAAAGGACAACTAAGTGCAGCATGCGATGCCTTAAAGCAATTAAATATTTATGGCAAAATCCCCATCATTGGAATAGCTAAGAAGCTAGAAGAAATATATTTTCCGGGCGATTCAGATCCACTATATATAGAGAAAAAATCTGAGTCACTGCGACTAATTCAGCATATCAGAAATGAGGCACACCGTTTTGCCATAGGATTCCACAGACAAAAAAGAAGCAAGCAGGCTAAACTAAACACATTCAACGAAATTGAAGGCATAGGTCAATCTACCTATGAGAAATTAATTAAAGAATTTAAGTCTCTAAAAAAACTACAGTCAGCCAATATTGAAGATGTTAGCAAAATAATAGGGAAGAAAAAAGCGGAGATTGTATTGGAATACCTGAGAAAGATGAATAGCTAATATAGAATAGAAATAATCTGCAATCTTCTTCATCCCCGACTTCACATAAAGACAGAAATTCATAAACAACAAAACCCCACATAAGTGGGGTTTTGTTTATGAAAAAATTAAGTGTTTAATTAAAACTCCCATAAATTATGCTCATACTCAAGTAGGTCAAATGCTGCCCACTGAGAAGCCATGATACCTTTCTTCTGATCGCCACCGTAGATATCTACAAGGTAAGCATTCATTGGGTTAGATACTCTGATAATATAAGAGCTGAATAATCTTAGCTCAAATGCATCAGCAAGGTTCTTGTGTTGCGCATCATTCTGTGGATTGTACCAGATTGCATTCGGGTTATCCTTGAACAGATTTTCTACAAGGTCTTTGTAAGAGAATGTAGCGATAGGAAGCTGAATACCTTTAATATTAGCAGGGTGATCAGCAGGAATAAATAATGTTATACAAATAATATCATAATACATTCTTGATCTTTGCTTGTCGAATATCAGGTCTTCCTTGATCTCCATCTGATAAAGATCATTAGGGAAGTAATATTCAATTCCACCTGAGAATAAAAAGGATGAATCTCCCATCTGTAACATAATTTCTTTCTCTTCAGGAGAAAGTTCCGGAGCAGATGAAGGAATCTGAATGTTCTCAAGGAATTCATTGATGGTTAATTGTCCACCAAGATCCAAAGAGTCATTACGGAAAGCTGTAATTGTTCCTTCTTTAACAGCTTCAATGATAAGTTTTGTAATCTCCTTATTTCTGGAGAAAATTGGCTTATTCTGTTTTTCTCTAAGGTCAACGGCTCTGATTAATGACTTTTTGTACATTATATCAGATTCATGTATAGGTCTAAGAGAGTACCTATTATATCCGTTTTCATAGAATGGATCCTGAATTATCTGCTGTGCATTAGCACCGCCTATAAGGATCAGAGATAATAAAATAACACTTAATTTTTTCATAACAATTCCTGTTTATTTAATTAATATTAATTAAGAGGTATGTTCTTAATAATAGTTGGTAAGCTTACCTCTTCAACCTGGTTCAAGAAGTTAGTTCTAACAACTTTCTTAACTTCAATCAGAATCCTGTCACCAGACTGTGCCTGCTGAGCAAACACTGCGAAGTTACCAACTTCTGAAGTAAAGGTTTGAGGAGCACCAACCGGTCTCTTACCTCTTACAAGTATAGCTTCCCATAAAGCAACTCTGTAACGAGCATCTTTAGGTAAGAAAGTCTTGAAACTTTCATCTGGTATAGCTTTCATAGTAATCATTCTTGGACCTGGAGCCGGAACACCTGTTTTTTCGTTAACCGGCTGTCCTCTGTCAAGAGCTTCGATTGTAGGCTTAGGGATAAGTCTTACGGCGAAATCCTGATCTCCGATGTAATTTCCACCACTGTGAACTTTAAGTTTTACTTTAGCTCCTGTAGGAACAAGCGTAACCATACCTTTTTGAGAACCGGTAATAACTTTAGCACCATCAGCAGAGAAGGCAGGATTGTAAGAAGAACCTAAAGCAGGAACCTGAACATTAAGTTCGTTACCGCAGTTTCTGTAAAGAGCAGATACTGAAGCAGACTGAACAGAAATAACAGGCTTAGCTACATAATACTTCTCATTAACCGTAAAGGTTGTGTCTTTACCTTTAGACTGGATAGTGATTTCACCTTTCCAGGTTTTCTCAACTAGTCCGTCTTTGTTGGTTTTACCACCTGCAGAACTTGCAACAAAAGATACTTTACCTTTTCCGCCTTCTACTTTGATGGCTTTTCCATCCTGCTTCATTGTAGGAGTGATCGCTGAAGAAGAGGCTGCAATAAATAATTCAGCTTCATACTTTGTACCGGAAGCAACAACGTTAGATTGAGGTCTAACCATCGCCACTACTTCGTCAAAATCTACTTTATCAGCACCAACTTCTTGAGCAAGTTTCTTAAGCGCTTCGTTTTCATACTTAAGAACTTCAGCTTGCTTCTGCGCTAATACCGCAAGAGCCGCAACCATTGGAGTCTGAGCAAAGTTAAGCTGAGCGAAGTCCTTACCTCTCTGGTCCTTATCTTTTTGGAACATAGGGTCGTCTTTACCGTCTAAAGCAAGTTTAGGTACATCTACACCAAAAGCCTTCATGAATTCAGCGAACTCATTAAGATCTTTTTGCAGCTTATAACCTTCGCCTTTTCTAGAACCTTCAGGGCCGATCATATATCCGGCAACGGCTTCTTCTTCTTTAGCTCCAGAATAGTTTCCGTCTTCATCTATTCCACCACTTTTCTCAATAAGGTCTGCTCTAAGCTTATTCATGTAAGTGATCAATTTATTTGTTCTTTCTCTTACTTCATTCGCTTTGTTTACAACCTTAACGTCATTGGCACGATTACCTTCTTTTTCAACAACGGCTCTGATACTCAATACCGTGTTATCATTTTCTTTGATTGTTTTTGTATTTACCGCCATCAAACTATCATCCAGGAATTTGAATTTTTGGATAATAGCTGAGCTTACTTGTAGAGCAAGCAAGGCAGTAAGGACCAGGTACATCATACCGATCATTTTCTGTCTTGGGGTTTCTTTTCCTCCAGCCATAATTAAAATTTAGTTTAAATAATTAAATTAAAATATTTGTAATCAAGAGGGAAAATTAACCCTTCATGGCACTTAACATGTTGCCATATACATTATTAAGAGCTGTTAAGTTCTTAGAAAGTTTACCAAGTTCGTCTCTGAACGAAGCAGTATCTTTGCTGGCATCAGCCATGTTCTCCATTGCAGAAGAAAGATTGCTGTAGAATTTGTTCATTGCCTTGATATGGCTGTTAGCATCCGCTAATTCCATTTCATATACTGCGTTCAGTGCACCAAGATTTTTAGTGATGTTTTGAACCTGAGAATGGTATTCTTTAGCATCTGTAGAAGCGTTAGCCATTTCAGACATTGCCTCAGCAGTTTTAGCATAAGACTGGTTCATGTCAAGTAAAGACTTAGAAGCATTTTTAACGTTCTGAGCATACTCATTAGAAGCCAGAGAAGCATCTGTAAGATCCTTAATACCAGATACAGTTTGCGTTAAAGAGCTTAAGCCAC
>JBKBXU010000023.1:0-24718 GCA_046313675.1 Cytophagaceae bacterium | reverse complement strand
AATGATCGCTGGCCTGAGAGAAGAAATCATCACCAAGGACAGGGAGATTGCAAAACTAATTGCAGACAATGATTCTCTTGCCACGGGTATTAATAATTTAAGAGAAGAAAAAGGCAAACTTGGAGATTCCTTAAACACTACTATGAGTGCCTTGGCCTACGCTTCCATACTTAAAGCAGAAAGTTTTAAAATCGTGGGTGTTAAAAGCAATGGAAAAGAAATTGATGACAAAGAAATAAAAGGAAGCAAAATAGACCGCTTGAAAGTATCCTTTCGCATTGCAGATAACAAAGCTGCAAAAAAAGATAATAAGTTAGTTTATATTGCGCTTGTCCAACCATCCGGAGAGGTTTTCTCGGATGTTGCCAATGGAGGAGGCACATTAACTCTTGAAAATGGCGATGATGTATTTTTCACTTTGAGCCAAAAGCTAAAATTTGACAATACAAATCAGGAATTAACCTTCAGCATGTTGAAAGGTTTTAATTATATTCCCGGCAACTATAGCATACTGGCTTATTCGGAAGGACATAAAATCGGAGAAGGCAGCTTTATTATTAAATAAAAATAGATTCATCAAAAAGAGCTGTTGATTATTCAACAGCTCTTTTTTTGTGGACAAAAGTATCTTAAGTTTTTTTGTACTTTACTATTTTATCAGTAATTATGCAATTCTGCATAAAAAATCTGCTATTAAAATAATAAACTATGGAATTAAAAGGGAAAATCACAAATATTCTACCTCTTCAGTCGGGGCAAGGTAAAAATGGGGAATGGAAAAAACAGGATTTTATACTTGAAACAGCCTCACAATACCCAAAGAAAGTTTGCATAACTGTATGGGGAGACAAAATAGATCAATTTGACATCAAAGAAGGTGAGTCTTTAACGGCTTCTATTGAATTGGAAAGCAGAGAATTTAACGGAAGATGGTATACAGATGTTCGCGCCTGGAAAGTTCAAAAAGATAGTGAATCAGGTTCCACTCCTCCTCCATTGGATGAAAGCGCAAGCCTGGATTCATTCTCAGGTGAAGAACCGGATGACCTGCCTTTTTAAAGACAACTAACTTTTTCATAATGCTTCTTTTCACGGGAAGCATTTTTTTATCTTCTCTTTCCTGGTCAAAAAACCAAGTAACAATCAACAATTTTACCTTTAAAATTTTGATAAGATTATTACAAAAAAAACCTTTATAAACAATTTACTGAGTGACAGGTTAAAGCATTAATAATATTTTTTAATTGATAACCAAAAATTTTAGAAGATGAAAAAGCTAGCATTAACCGGTCTGCTATTAGCAACATTTTTAACGTACTCATGTGAAACACCTGAAAGAAGAGGTGACACAGCTTCCACTCAGGAGCAACAGGAAAATGGAACAGCCATGTCCGATGATGATAGAGATTTTTTACAGGAAGCAGCAAAAAGAAATCTTTATGACCTGGAACTTGCAAGGCTGGCACAGGAAAGAGCCGTTACAGAAGATGTGAAACAATTCGCACAAAACATTTTAAACGAGCATGGAAAAGTTCAGGAAGAGCTTAAGCAATTTGCTCAGCAAAGAAACGTCATGCTTCCTGATTCCATCGATAGTGATCAGAGAAACAATTTAAGCGACCTGGCTCAAAAAGAAGGCTTTGAGTTTGACACTGAATTCATGGACAAAATGGTTGAAAGACATAATGAAACCTTAGATAGATTTGAAAGTAAAGCAGAAGATGCTGAAGATCCACAATTAAGAGAATGGGCTCAAAACACAGTTCCAACCTTAAGAAACCACAAACATGAAGCTGAAAATGTAGAAGCTGTTGTTGAAAGAAAAAAAGAAGCGCAGCAGGAAAGTTAATTAGTAGTAATAAGGGTAATGATTAAACGGGGCTTTTTAGCCCCGTTTTCTATTAAAAGCATCAATAGCTTCGTCCATACTGTTTTGTTTTTCCAGCACAGAACTGAACAAATCCCCCTTTTCTTTCAATCTTTTAAAAATAGTAAAAATAGTAAACTGAGAAGGACTCAGGTCCGGAGTCAGCTCTTCCCAATCCAATGGAGTAGACACAGTTGCTCCCGATCTGGGTCTCACACAATAGGGCGCAGCCAAGGTTTGTCCTTTCCTGTTCTGAAGATAATCGAGGTAAATTTTATTTCTTCGCTTTGCAGGACTCCGCTCCAAACTGGTAATATCCGGAACAAGTTGGTGCGTTAGCGTAGCTATAAGATGAGCAAATTCTTTACCTTGCTCATAATCATACTTTGGTGCCAATGGTATATAAATATGCAATCCTCTGGAACCGGAAGTTTTACAACATCCTGTTAAATTACCCCAATCCATCACCTCTTTAACCGCTAAAGCAGTCTCTACTACTTGTTCAAAAGGAACATCCTGAGGATCCAGGTCTATAACTATAAAATCCGGATTTTCAAGTGATCTAAGCCGTGAACTCCAGGGATTTATTTCAATACATCCCAAATTTGCCATATAAACGAGCGAAGCCGTATTCTGACAAAACATATAATTTATTTCTCCATTATTATGCTCCGACCATACCCCATGCGTTTCTATCCAGTCAGGAGTGGTTTCAGGCATGTTCTTCTGAAAAAAGCCTTTCCCTTTTATGCCATTAGGATTCCGCTTCAAGGATTGTGGTCTGTCAATCAGGTATGGTAAAATTACAGGAGCTATGCGGTAATAGTATTCAATTAAATCCTGTTTAGATATATTCTCATCCGGCCAATATAATTTATGAAGGTTTGTGAGCTTTAATGCTTGCCCATCAAGCTCAATACGCCCTTCGGTTCCTTTTGAATTTAACTCCAAAAAAGGCAAGCGTCCAAAATTTGTCGCAATGTCTTTTTTCCTCGTACTTCCTTTCGCCGGGCGTTGTGTTTCTGTCTTGTCACGATTACTCTTTTCAGCCGGGCGTATTAGTTTATCAGTCTTTTTCTTTTTCTCTTTTACCACTTCCCTGGCATCTTTATCATCACGCATTCCAAGAAAAATCGGTTGTCTTAATATTCCATCAGAAGTCCATTCCTGAAATTTAATTTCACATATTAATACTGGCTCCACCCACTGAACAGGAGTAGTAATCCCAGAGCTGTAGTAAAGAGATGGCTTGTCGGTAAAAAGAGGCTGTAAACGATCGTATACATCTTTTAAGGCCTCTTCATTAAAACCCCCTCCTACTCTGCCAATATATTCCAATTTTCCATTATTATAAACCCCCAACAGCAAAGCTCCAAAATACTTACGACTACCTTTGGGATCCGTAATGCCAACTATTACTGCTTCCTGACGATTATGAGTTTTAATTTTTAGCCAATTTCGACTCCTCTTTCCTAATCCATATGGGGAATCAGCTTTTTTTGCAATGACCCCTTCTAACATATGCTGTTCGGTCAAGTCAAAAAACTCTTTTCCATTTGTTTTTATATGATCATTGTAGCGAACTGCTCCATCTTTAGGAAGAATCTTTTCCAAAATAGCTTTACGCTCTTTAAGGGAAAGACCTCTAAGATCATATCCTTCAACATAAAGTATATCAAACACATAATAAACGATATTACCTTCACCAGTCCGTTTAAAATTCTGAAGTATGCCGAACCGGGAAACTCCATGCTCATCAATTGCAACAATTTCGCCATCCAGGACAGCTTTTAACCCTAATTCTTTGAGCGATTGAACAATAGTAGGGAACAATTGATTAAAAGAATTACCATTTCTGGAATAAAGCTCTACATGATCATAATTAAGCTCTGATATAGCCCTATATCCATCCCATTTGATTTCAAAAACCCAATCTTCGGAATCAAATGCTTGTTCTACCAAAGTCGCAAGCATGGGCTTTATATTTACAGGCATTTCGGCCTTTAATGATTCATCAAGTTGCAACTGTTGTGCTGCTATATTGGAATGCCATGTTTCACCTGCTGTTGCAATTTCTTCCAAAGATCTACCTGATTTCACAGAACTATCCTGAAGTAGTATATTAGTATCTCCCGAAAACTCATCATGTTTCTTTATCAAAAGCCATTCATTGCCTTTTCCTCTTTGAGTTCTAACCAAAGCAAACTCACCTTTAATTTTTTTCCCACTAAAAATGATCTTCAAATTCCCCTTTTCCAACATTCTTAAAAGTTCTTCTTCAATATTTTCCCCTTCATGAGCATGAGAAATTTGATATGTCCCAACATCCCACAACATGACTGTTCCCGCCCCATAATTGTCTTTAGGTATATTCCCTTCAAAGTTTCCATATTCCAATGGATGATCTTCCACCATCATTGCCAGTCTTTTATCTGCCGGATTTATGGAAGGTCCTTTAGGAATAGCCCAGCTTTTTAGCACTCCATCCATTTCAAGTCTCAGATCATAATGCAATCGTCGGGCATCATGTTTTTGAATAAAAAATCTAAAATCTACGGATCTTTTTCCCTTTTTACCAACAGGTTCCGGTGTGGTATTAAAATTTCTTTTTAAGCCATATTCCTTCAAGCTCATTTTACCTATTTTTAACTTTCTGACGTGATTTCTTCTCTCTCTGAGCTGCTGGTCTTTCATTAGATTTTCCTGCCTGAAGGCTTGCACGCAGAGTATCCAGCAAATTATCAGCCTGCGTAGGTGCCTTTTTCTTTTGTCGTATTTCCAAAACCTCTCCCCGGGCTTTTGCCTCCAGTATTTCTTTCAGCTCTTCAGTGTAAGTATCTTTAAATTTTTCAGGATTAAACTCCTCTGTAAGCTGCTCAACCAGCATGACAGCCATTTCCAACTCCTTATCGTTGACAAGCGCAGAATCTGGAAGACTTAACTGTTTGGGATCCCGGATATCGGCCTCATATCTGAGTATATTTATGACAATAACATCATCTAATGGCTTAATTACCGCTATATATTCTTTGTTTCGCAATACAAAGGTAGCTATCCCAACCTTTTTGGTTTTTCTTAATGCCTCACGCAAAAGTGCATATGGCTTGGTAGCATTCTTATCCGGTTCCAGATAATATGGCTTATCAAAAAAAATAGGATCTATCTCATCCTCATATACAAAGTGGATAATCTCGATGGATTTTGTCTTTTCAGGACTAGCCTTTTGAAAATCCTTCTCATCCATGATTACATAATTCCCTTTAGAAAATTCGTAACCCTTAACTATATCGTCTGTGCCTAATTCTTCACCATCCAGTGAAGAAACTTTTTTATATTTAACAGGCGCATGATCTTTTTTTGAAAGTAAACTAAAGCTGAGAGAGTTATCTCCTACCGCACTATATAACTTAATTGGAATGTTAACTAAACCAAAACTAATGGCTCCTGACCAGATTGAACGCATACCACTTCTCTTTTAACTGTCCCACAATTAAAAAACAGTTTTACGCCTATAAAAGTTAAACTGGCTTATAAAAGCAAAACAGCCCGTGACTAAAACCACGGGCTGCTTACTAAAAATTGATTTATTAAAAAGCTTATGTCAACAAAGGAGCAATAACTACTGCTACAATCGAGACAAGTTTAATAAGAATGTTCAAGGAAGGCCCGGACGTGTCTTTAAAAGGATCCCCTACGGTATCTCCAACCACAGCTGCTTTATGAGGTTCAGAACCTTTATAATACATTTCTCCTTTTATCTCCACTCCTGATTCAAACATTTTTTTGGCATTATCCCAGGCACCACCGGCATTTGATTGAAAGAAGGCCATCATTACACCAGATACTAATACACCGGCAAGGAATCCACCCAATGCTTCAGCACCAACTAAAAAACCTACCAGGACAGGTGTTACAAGCGCCAGCGCTCCCGGAATGATCATATGTTTTATGGCAGCATTTGTAGAGATCATAACACATTTTTCATATTCAGCTTCTGCAGTACCTTCCATAATACCTTTTATTTCCCTGAACTGTCTTCTTACTTCTTCCACCATAGCATTAGCTGCATCTCCTACTGCACGAATACAGAATGAAGAAAAAAGGAACGGAAGCATACCACCTACTAACAAGCCTCCCAAAACCCGTGCATTGGCAATATCAATTGACAATACACCGGTGCTTTTCATGTATGCTGAAAACATTGCCAATGCCGTTAAGGCAGCAGAGGCAATGGCAAATCCTTTTCCGATGGCGGCTGTTGTATTTCCAACAGAATCTAAGATATCTGTTCTTTCCCGTACATCTTTTGGTAAACCGCTCATTTCCGCAATACCACCGGCATTATCAGCAATTGGCCCAAAAGCATCAATTGCTAACTGTATACCTGTAGTAGCCATCATACCTGAGGCAGCCATAGCCACTCCATATAAACCTGCAGTTTCAAAAGCCCAAACAATACCCGTAGCAAGTATCAACACCGGAATAGCCGTTGAGATCATTCCTACCGATAAACCAGCAATAATGTTGGTCCCGGCACCCGTTAAAGATTGTCTTGCAATAAACTGAACCGGTTTTGAGTTTTTTCCTGTGTAAAATTCAATTACTAAACTTACAAAGGTACCTACAGCCAATCCGATCAATACTGTATAAAATACATTCACTGAAGGCACTTCTACAATTTGACCAAGGCGACTATAAGCGATGGTATCATCAAAAATAGTTGTAATTATAAAAAAGGAAGCAATGGCTGTTAGAATTACCGCTCCAAAGTTTCCGATATTTAATGCTTTCTGAGGATCTCCATTTTCCTTAATTCGGACGAAGAAAGATCCAATAATTGAAAAAATCAATCCTAAAGTTGCTATAATAACAGGAAGTACAATAGCTGGATTGACACCAACAATAGTTGAAGTCATTGGCTCTATAGTCAAACCAAGTATCATGGTAGCAATTATAGTACTGACAAATGATCCAAAAAGGTCAGCCCCCATACCTGCAACATCACCTACATTATCACCTACATTGTCTGCAATAACGGCAGGGTTTCTAGGATCATCTTCAGGAATACCAGCTTCAACTTTCCCCACTAAATCTGCGCCTACGTCGGCAGCTTTTGTGTAAATACCACCACCAACTCTGGCAAATAAGGCAATACTTTCTGCACCAAGAGAAAACCCAACAAGAACTTCTAACACAACCGCCGTAGACCACTTGTCAAATCCAAAGGTTTCAATGTTTAGAAAGAGCATAAACAAAGCTGCAATTCCAAGAATTCCTAAGGCTACCACGTTTATACCCATTACCAATCCTCCGGCAAAAGATATATCTAAGGCTTTAGACAAACTGGTTTTGGCGGCCTGAGTAGTCCTGACATTCGATTTAGTAGCAATTCGCATACCCATAAAGCCAGCCAACGCTGAAAAAACGGCTCCAATAACAAAAGAAATAGCAATTAACCAATGAGAGGTTTCAGCTTCAGCAAAAATGCCTAATAAAATTGCGACAACAACCACAAAGATAGCCAGCGCTTTGTATTCCGCTTTTAAAAATGCCAAAGCACCATCGGCAATATACTTTGCAATCTTGTTCATTTTTTCATCACCCGTGGCTTGCTTGGTGATCCAGGATGCCCTGAATAAGGTAAAAATAAGAGCTAGTATACCTACTCCAATTATTAAATATATTTCCATAATAGTAAAAAGTTTAGGGTCACTAATTTATTGGAATAATTTTATATGACAATAAAAAAGAATCTTTTTTTTAGGTTTTATATTAATATACAGACACCTACTGCCACATTAAAAGGAAAAGGGTAGAATTTTCTACCCTTTTCCTTTTAATTGAATTTTTAAATATCATTTACAATTCTACCATCCTACATTGGTGACAAATTGAGGATTAAAGCCAAACTTTAAGGCTCCATCCCAATTATATACCACACAATTAAATAATCGATTAACAACTGCATCTCCCATTCGGAACATTTCACACAATTTACCTTCTTTATTCACCCAAATATCTGATCTTTCGGGAGATGAGTAATTGTTTTTATGACTCTCCATAAATACCCCCTCTTATTTTAAACAAAAACCTGCCTAAAAAAGTTGAGGTGCCGGGGAGTGCCTACCAATCATCTTTTTTCTTTTGCTGCACAGGCACCTTGGACATATCCTGCTTAAGATTCTCTATTATTCTTAACATTTCAGCCTGTGCCTCCTTCTTTATTGTCCCCCATCCTGCAAGAGTAAGAGTATACTTTCCACATTCCGGCAGATTACCTTCAAGTTTACCTCCATTTCCTTTTGGAGAAGAATGTACTAAATCTGTTATTTCATACCTATAACGGCCATCTTTAACAAAGATGGTGATTGTATAATTAACAACACCTTCATGATTCATACCTCTCATCGGGCTGGGATATACAACCTTAAATTGGCCTTTGGTTTTAAAAGTACCTTCTTTCGCATCATCCACCAATACATTCTCTTTTTTATAAACCCCAAAATTTCTTGCTTTCTGAAAAAGCTCATCTTTGGAATTATTATCAACCTGAACTACTTCAGCAAATGTAATCTTACCAGTCTCCTCGTCTACAGGCAATTCCTGAGCTCTGGAAACATAAATCACAATTAGGAAAGAAAATAGAAACAATGTTTTTTTCATAGGATTTTTTATTCTTGAATGATAAATATAATTAAATTTTTTCTAAATATTATTATAATTTTTTTAAAAAGTAAAGTAAAATCTATTTATTCTACCACCTCAAATGTTTTTACAAGTTTTGTTTGAGATGAATTACCAATGTAAACTTCAAATTGTCCCGGCTCTACAAGAAAGTTCATGTTAAGGTCATAAAAGGCTAATTTATCCGGAGTAATAGTAAATTCCAACGTTTTCTTTTCCTCAGGTTTAAGGGTAACTCGGACGAAATCTTTTAATTCTATCACCGGCCTGGTGACAGAACTCACCACATCACGTATGTACAACTGAACGACTTCATCTCCCTCCACTTTACCAGTATTCTCAATATCAACAAAAACCTTCACAGATTCTCCAACTTGAATTTTATTACGCTCAATTGTAAAATTATCAATTCTAAAAGAACTGTAACTAAGTCCAAATCCAAATGGGTATAAGGGAGAAATGTCATCAAATAAGTACCCTCTTCGGGCACTGGGCTTATAATTATAGAATGCAGGAGTATGTCCAACAGATCGGGGTATGGTGATTGGCAACTTCCCTCCTGGATTATAATCTCCAAATAAAACATCCGCTACTGCAAAGCCAGCTTCCTGCCCAAGATACCAGCATTCAAAAATCACAGGAACATTTTCGGCGAGATAATTAATGCTAAGAGGACGTCCATTAAACAGAAAAACGATGACAGGCTTTCCTGTCGCAAGCATGGCTTTTACTAATTCCTCCTGCATTCCTACCATATTCAAATTAGTACGATCGCCCATATGATTTTCATCCCAGGCTTCCCTTGATGTAAGTTCATTGCCGCCAATACATAATACAATAACATCAGATTTCTTGGCGACCTTTACTGCTGCTTTAATTCTTTGTTTATCTTCTTCTGGATTGCTGGCAATAACCGGGTCTTCATACCAGCTACCCTCTTCTGTAATTTTACACCCTTCACTATATACAACGTTTATACCTGCACCAGCACGTTGCTTTATTCCATCGTATACGCTAATTACTTGTTTCGGCTTATCACTATACCCCCCTAGTAATTCTCTGTTGGCATTTGGACCGATCACTGCGATTGTTTTAATTTTACTTCTGTCAAGGGGAGCCGTATTATTTTCATTTTTTAATAGAATCACGGATTTCCTAGCCGCCTTTAAAGCAAGTTCCCTGTTTTCCTTGCTTCCAACAAACTGATGAGCCTTTTCCGGGTCAACATATGGATTATCAAAGAGGCCAAGTTCGAATTTATGAGTCAAAACCCTTCCTACTGCTTTGTCAATCAACTTCATTAATTCCTTGTTACCTAAAGCCATATTTACAAGCTGAGGATAACATGCGCCATCAGGCATTTCTACATCCACTCCGGCCTTCAAAGCCAATTCTGCAGCCTTATTCTTATTTTCAGCAATTTTATGTTGCGAAATCAACTCTTTGATTGCATAATAATCTGAAACAACCGTACCGCTGAACTTCCATTCACCCCGAAGAATATTTTCTATCAACCAGACATTGGCATGCGAGGGAATACCATCAATTTCATTATAAGATGCCATTATGCTTTTAACCTTCCCTTCCTCAACACAAACCTTAAACGGATAAAGATGCGTCTCCCTAAGGAGTCTTTCTGAAATATTGACCGGCGCACAATTAGTACCCGATTCTGGCTGCCCATGAGCAGCAAAATGCTTTAATGTAGCTATCACATGTTCGTTATCAATCAAACCATTTCTCCCCTGAAATCCCCTTACGGCGGCCAAACCCATCTGACCGACCAAATATGGATCTTCCCCGTAGGTTTCCTCAACCCTTCCCCATCTGGGTTCTCTTGCCACATCAACCACCGGAGTCAATGCCTGATGGCCTCCTCGTAACCTCACTTCCTTTGCAGTCATTGTAAAAAGTTCTTCTACCAACTCTCTATCCCAGCTGCTGGCAAGTCCTATTGGTTGCGGGAAACTTGTTCCATCAGGTGCCGCATGTCCATGCAGACATTCTTCATGAAAAATTACAGGGATTCCAAGTCGTGTTTTTTCTATAAAAAACTTTTGTATTTCATTGGTAAACTCAGCCATTTGTCTGGCATTCTTCTTCTCACTCGGCCTCCCTATTTGTCCTATACCATGTTTTAAAACCTCACTGGCTTTATCCTCTAAAAAATCCCCGTTTTTATCAATAAAAGAAGTTTTATCCTCCCAAATACACGTTAGCTGAGCTACTTTTTCTTCCAGAGTCATCCTGGAAATCAAATCATCCACACGCTGATCAACCGGAAATTCGGGATTTTTGTATTTTACCTTATCAGTAAAAAGAAAACTAGTCAAGCTAAATGCAAATAATGCAAAAGTAAGTATGACAATAAGTTGTCTTATCATTTTATAAGGCATATCTAAAATCCTATTTTTTAACATAACGTTTAAAGGCACTTTATACAAAGTTCCTCAAAATTTAGCATTCAAACTAAAAATTACAATTCTAATCTGTTTTAAAACGCTAAATAAAACCATAAAATATTTCATGGTAAAAAAACCGGAGAGTTTTCAAGATAGAATATAATTATTATATTTAACCATAATATAATAAACTAATATTTTTCTGTGGAAAATAAAGACATAATACCTTCTTTATCCATTGACTGTGTAATCTTTGGTTTTGAAGAATCAAAATTAAAAGTTCTTCTTATCAGAAGGCTTCAGGAACCTGACAAGGGGAGATGGGCATTACCGGGAGGGTTTGTTTTGGAAAAAGAAGACCTTGACCAATCGGCACATAGAATCCTTGATGAACTTACAGGGGTATCTGACCTCTTTATGGAACAAGTCTATACTTTTGGAGATGTTGATCGCTATCCTCCACGAAGGGTTATAACCATAGTTTATTATGCTTTAATTAAACCTGCGGCTTATCATTTAAAATCAGAGGCAGACGCCAAATGGTTTGACATCGACAAAATACCTGACCTTCCATACGATCATATTAAAATTTTTAAAACTGCCTTTGAAAAACTAAAAAAAACTGTTCGTTACGAACCTGTCGGATTTGAACTTTTGCCTGAAAAATTCTCACTCACAGAACTTCAGCAATTGTATGAAGCTATTCTTGAAACCTCTCTTGATAAGAGAAATTTCAGAAAAAAACTTCTAAAAATGGATCTCCTTTTGTCCCTGGATGAAACCCAAAAAAATGTAGCACACAGAGCAGCCAGATTGTATAAATTTGATCCAAACATCTATGCTTCGCTCAAGAAAGAAGGGTTCAATTTTAAATTATAAATAAACATCCGGAAAATTTAAGGGTTAACTAAAAAAAGTAATCCTTATGAACTCAATCGGGAAAACCCAGTGGGCTATAGCCGAAGGCTATATACCTGGTGATAGCACAGGCTCATCACCTGAAATGACCAGTCATGAAACAGCATGTATACTAAATGCATCTGAAGAAGAAGCAAAGATTGATATTTATATATATTTTGAAGACAAAGATCCAATAGGCCCTTACCGTCTTACAATCCCTCCAAAGCGCACAAAGCATTTACGGTTTAACGACTTAAAAGATCCGGAAGAGATTCCGAGAGACACCGATTACGCCAGTGTATTTCACTCCAATGTACCCATTGTTGTTCAACATACACGACTGGATTCAAGACAATCAGAAAATGCATTATTAACCACTATGGCCTTTGCCCAATAAAAAATATGAAAAACTGGTACAAAAATGCCATAATCTATAAACTAGATGTAGAGTCCTTTTATGATGGCAATGGCGATGGGATAGGTGATTTTAACGGATTAAAGAAAAAACTTCCTCATCTTGCAGGTTTAGGGATTGATTGTATTTGGCTTTTACCCTTTTATCCTACACCTAACAGGGACAATGGATATGACATACAAGACTATTATAACATTGACCCACGATTAGGAACCTTAGGGGATTTTGTAGATTTTGTGCACAGAGCAGGAGAATATGGAATGAAAGTTCTTATTGATCTGGTGATAAACCATACTTCAATAGAGCATCCCTGGTTTCAGGAAAGCCGAAAAGATCCTAACGGAAAATTTCGTGATTACTACATTTGGGTAAAAGAACCGAACCGAGACCATAAAGAAAAAGTAATTTTTGAAGGAGTTGAGCATAGCATATGGGAGTATGATAAAGAAGCTGAAGCTTACTATCTGCATCATTTCTTTAAAGAACAGCCTGACCTAAATATTGCCAATGAAAATGTACAGAATGAAATACTAAAAATAATGGGTTTCTGGCTTGAGTTAGGAATTGCAGGATTCAGGATTGATGCAGCCCACATACTTACTGAAACCACTGAGCAGGTTCATGATGAAAAAGAAAGCCTGCACAACATCCTTAACAAAATCCGGGAATTTCAGATAAACAGAAAGTCTTCCGCAATACTAATGGGAGAAGCCAATGTTGTCCCTGAAAAGCTAAAGGAATATTTTGGTGATAAAGACCGATTACAACTCTTATTTAATTTTATGGCCAATAAAAATCTTTTCCTGTCACTGGCAAGAGAAGAGGCTGAACCATTATATAAAACATTCGAACAACTCTTGGATGTAGAAACAGCTGAATGGGTAAATTTTATACGACACCATGATGAGTTAAACCTGGAGTATTTAACAGACTCCGAACGCAAGGAGGTTTTTAAGGCTTTTGCCCCTGATGACAATATGAAAATATTTGGACATGGCATCAGGAGAAGACTGCCGCCCATGCTGCATGGAGATAAAAAGAGAATAGCATTAACTTATAGTCTAATGTTTTCTCTAAAAGGCATTCCACTTATAAGTTATGGTGAAGAAATTGGTATGGGAGATGATTTATCTCTGGAAGGAAGGACAAGTGTGCGAACCCCCATGCAATGGTCAGATGCTAAGAATGGAGGTTTTTCAACAGCAAAGAAAGAAGTATTGATTCATCCGGTAATAGACAACGGCTCCTACGGATACCAGAAAGTCAACGTGATGAATCAACTCAGCCACCCGGAATCTTTACTTAACTGGATGGAAAAACTTATCCGAACGCGAAAAAAATGTCCGGAATTTGGTCATGGGGAATGGAATCTGTTAAAGGTTGATGATAAAGAAATTTTTGCCTGTTGTGCCGAACATAATGAAGGGACGGTTATATGCCTGCATAATTTGTCATACAAACCTATCACCACAAAAATTCATAACTTAAAATCTGAAGGTAAGAAATTCATAGATATTTTTGGAGATAAAGTTTATAAGGAATGCGGAGAAAACCATGAATTTGAATTAAGTGGCTATGGCTATAGATGGATAAGGGTTTACGATTTTTCGTAAACCCTTATCCAAATTTTTTAAATATTATAGTCCTTTTTGTAGGGAGATGGGCCAAACCTACTGGAGTTTTTTCTGATGTTTTTCTTCCGCTGCTTCATGTATTGCTTTTTAGCCCGTTTTTCCTCATTCTTAATTCGTTTGGCGGCCTTTTTTTCAGCTCTTTTTTCTTTTTTCGTTTTTTTATCATCATCCTGAACTACTACCCTGGTGATGCTATTTTCTTTACAAACGGACTTTTCAAGATTCCCTAAAAACAAAAATACACCTATTACAAATGGCACCAACTTCCTCATAAATATCTTTTGCCTTTTATAAAGTAACGGATAATTAAAAGACTAGTTTAAGGAAAAGCCCAACAGGTTAAAAATAAATATGTTAGAACTCAAAAATATCTTCTAAATCTTCCACTTGCAAAATTTCAGCCTCATCAGCCGATTCTCTGATTTCTGTGGTTGGTCTATAGGGGCAATTAAGTTCAACCTTATACCCAGGAGGTTTTTTAAATTTCCCTTTAGGAAAGTTTAATGTAGGGTCTTTATATAAATTTTCCAGAAAATACCCAAACGTAGGCAAGGCTGTCTTAGATGCCTCTCCCAAGGCGGATGTTTTAAAATGTATAACCCGGTCTTCGGCTCCAACCCATACACCCGTCACGATATGAGGATTAATCCCCATATACCATCCATCTGAGTAGTTGGATGTAGTTCCTGTTTTACCACCCAGTTCATTGTTTCTAAAAATATCAAAACTGAATAAGTTTGCAGATGTTCCCCCGGCCTCCTCTACAGTACCCTTTAACAGATGCACCATTGTATATGCTGTATACTCATCCAAGACCTCCTTAATTTCAGGAATATATTCTAAAAGGATGTTCCCGTTTCGATCTTCTATTCTATCAATAAAATGAGGTTCAATCCAAATTCCTTTATTCACAAAAGCACTATAAGCTCCCGTCATTTCAAATATACTGACATCACTGGAACCAAGTCCAATGGAAGGAACCGTATCCAAGGGACTGGAAATTCCCATTTTGTGAGCACATCTAATTACATCCTCAACACCTACTTGCCGGGTCAAATGAGCTGCAACAGAATTAATTGATCGGCCAAGGGCTTGTCTTAGGTTAAGAGAATCACCTGTAAAAACCCAATCCGCATTTCTTGGTGCCCATCTCTTCTTTACACCTTTTTCCATATATTCAAATAGTATAGGTTCGTCAGGAATCAGGTCACAGGGGGTATATCCCTGCTCAAGTGCTGCCGCATACACAAAAGGTTTAAAAGCAGAACCAGGCTGTCTTCTGCTCTGAATAACATGATCAAATTTGAAATATTTATAGTCTATCCCCCCTACCCATGCTTTAATCTGCCCCGTAGAAGGATCCATAGCCATCATTCCGGCATGAAGAAAGTGTTTATAATATCCTAGAGAATCATATAGACTCATAATAGAATCTTTATCACCTTTCCATGAAAAAATACGCTTCCGGGATTTCTGGCTTAGAGCTTCCGATATGGCCTTTTCATCCTCTCCATATTTATTTTTGAGCTTTTTATAAATTTCGGTACGTTGTATGGCATGTTCAAGATAGTTTGGTATTTCAGTTTTATTCTTATAAATCCACGGATTTTGCCCTTCCCAATGATTAAAGAATTTTTTTTGGAGCTGCCCCAAATGAGTCTTAACAGCGTTTTCGGCATGTAATTGAATCTTTGAATCAATCGTCGTGTAAATCACTAATCCATCTCTGTAAAGATCTTTTTTATTTTCTCTGCACCAATCATTTAAAAACTTCAATAATGCCCCACCTTGCAAATACTCAGCAATAGGATGATGGCTTTTAGTATATGTAAATTTTAATGAAAGATCGATTTTGCATAAACTGTCACAACCAGCTGCTGAGATGAAACCTTGCTGCTCCATTAACTTCAAGACAATGTTTCTTCTTTCCAAGGATCGGTCTGGATGTAAAAGCGGATGATAATAGGTCGTAGCTTTTAAACCACCTATCAAAACAGCAGCCTGTTCAACGTTAAGACTATCAGGAGTGGTATCAAAAAAACTTCTGGAAGCAGCTTTAATTCCAAATGAATTACTTCCATAATCTACCGTATTCAAATACATGAGAAGTATTTCTTCCTTAGAAAAAAACCGTTCAAGCTTAATTGCTGTAATCCATTCCTTAGCTTTATAAATTAGAACATCCATTCCCGGAATCTTTCCAAGCAAACCATGACCAATTGCGGATCGTGTTTTAAAAAGATTTTTACTCAGTTGCTGTGTAATAGTACTGCCTCCACGCTGTTGATTTTGAAACACAGTATAAAAAATAGCAAGAAATCCTTTAAGGTCAATTCCACAATGATCATAAAATCGAACATCTTCTGTCGCTATAAGAGCATTTATGACGTTAGGAGAAATGTCATTAAAATTAACCGGCTCCCTGTTTTCATGATAAAATTTCGCCATTAAAACAGAATCGGAAGTATAAACCAGTGAAGGAAGATCGTGCTTTGGATTTTCAAGCTGATCCAGGGCGGGCATTTCTCCAAAAAGCCCGGCAATATTTGTTTCAACACCAACAAATAAAAACAAAACAAGAAAGATTCCGAAACCAAACAGCCTCCAGAAATAGATAATCAGCTTATCCAAGTTCTCCTCCCTTTCATACTTTTATTTGTGATGTTATATTTTGGGCTGGTAATTATTCTTCAACAACGATGAAAACATCCTCTGTTGACTTTTTCATTTTATAATTTTCTCTGGCAAATTTTTCAAGTTTGGCAGGATCAGAAAATAATGCCTGACGTTCTTCTTTGACTTCTTCTATCTTCTCTTCAAAATACACTTTTTCTTTTCGCATATTACTCTCTGCTTTGCTCATTCTATATTGGGATATGAAGTCATTGGAATCAAAAAACAACATCCATACAAGGAATATGAAAGCAAACATGATATAGAAATTTTTATATCCCTTAGAGAGATGAGGCAAATATTTTTTAAGGTCTGATAGAAATTTCATCAAGGTTTAGCTTTAGAACCTATTATAAAAATAATGATAATGTTGATATAAAAAAAGCCCCAAGAGGGGCTTTTTTATCGATCAATCAATTATTTTCTAAAATTCTTGCCGGGAAAATAAGCAGCATCCTCCAATTCTTCTTCTATTCGAAGAAGTTGGTTGTATTTCGCCATCCTATCTGACCTTGAACAAGAACCTGTTTTAATCTGACCAGTATTTAACGCAACAGCAAGATCTGCAATTGTATTATCTTCGGTTTCACCAGATCTATGTGACATAACACTTGTGTAAGCATTTCTCTTAGCAAGATTTACGGCATCGATTGTTTCAGAAAGTGACCCTATTTGGTTTACTTTTACAAGAATTGAGTTTCCAATTCCTTTGTCAATACCTTCTTGCAACCTTTTTACGTTTGTTACAAAAAGATCATCACCTACTAATTGAATTTTCTTACCGGCAAGGTCTGTAAGTTGTTTCCAACCATCCCAATCATCTTCATCCATACCATCTTCAATTGAAATAATAGGATATTTTTTAACCCAATCATTCCAGAAATTAGCCATTTCAGAAGAGGTAAGCTTATCGCCCGTAGATTTTTTGAAATGATACATTTTGCTCTCTGCATCATAAAACTCAGAAGCAGCAGCATCCATAGCAATAAACACATCCTCACCCGGCCTGTATCCGGCTGATTCAATTGCCTGAAGAATAATTTTAAGAGCTTCTTCATTTGAAGGGATGTTTGGTGCAAAACCACCCTCATCACCAACATTTGTTGACATGCCTTTAGACTTTAACACCTTAGCAAGGTTATGGAAAATCTCAGATCCCATACGCATAGCTTCTCTGAAAGAAGAGGCTCCGGTTGGCATAATCATGAATTCCTGAAAGTCAATTGAATTATCCGCATGGCTACCACCATTCATGATATTCATCATAGGAACAGGCAATGTATTGGCACTTACACCTCCAATATACCTGTAAAGTGGTAATCCCGCTTCCTGAGCAGCAGCTTTAGCTATAGCTAAAGAAACACCTAGTATAGCATTTGCACCAAGATTACCTTTATTGTGTGTACCATCTAATTCAATCATCAACTTATCAATAAGATTCTGTTCAAAAACAGAAAGCCCGATAAGCTCATCAGCTAGTTTATCATTAACGTTTTGAACTGCTTTCAAAACGCTTTTACCCATGTATATCGATTTATCTCCATCGCGAAGTTCTACAGCTTCGTGCTTTCCTGTAGAAGCACCTGAAGGAACGGCTGCTCTGCCTAAAAATCCATTTTCTGTCCATACATCTACTTCTACAGTAGGATTGCCTCTTGAGTCAAATATCTGACGTGCAACAATTTGTTCGATTGAGCTCATTTTACTTTGTTTAGTTTATAAAAATTTAATTAGTTAAAAGCGATACAAAATCATCAAAAAGATACCTGGAGTCATGTGGTCCGGGACTTGACTCAGGATGGTATTGAACTGAAAAAGCTTTCTTATTCTTTAATCTGATTCCTTCAATAGTGTTATCATTTAGGTTTACATGGGTAACTTCCACGTTAGGATTTTTTTCAACCTCTTCAAAGTTCACACTAAATCCATGATTTTGAGAAGTAATTTCGCTTCTGCCAGTACGTAAGTTTTTAACAGGATGATTTAATCCTCTGTGACCATGGTGCATTTTATATGTTGAAATACCATTAGCTTCAGCAAGTATTTGGTGGCCTAAGCAGATCCCAAAAACAGGTGTATCAATCTCTAAAATCTGTTTTACAGTATCAATGGCATATTTAGTGGCCGCAGGGTCTCCGGGGCCATTAGAAATAAAAAATCCATGTGGATTCCATTTTTTCATTTCCTCAAAGGATGTATGGCCTGGATACACCTTACAATAACATCCCCTTTCAACAAAATTAGTTAATATGCTCGTCTTTATACCTAAGTCTAACACTGCAATCCTATAGGCCGCATCAGGGTTTCCGACAAAGTATGGCTCTTTTGTGCTTACTTTTGAAGAAAGTTCTAAACCCTTCATTGAAGGGATTTTTTTAACTTCTTCTCTAAGTTTATCTATATCGTGTATTTCAGAAGAAATAATAGCATTCATCCCTCCTTTACTTCTGATGTGTCGAACGATCTGCCTTGTATCCAGGTCAGCAATACCGACTATATTTTGATTTTCAAAATACTCCTGAAGAGAAAAATCTGCTGTTTTCCTAGAATACACTTCAGAAAATGACTTACAAACCAGTCCACTAAACTTAACAGAGTTAGATTCCTGTTCTTCGGCCATAGTACCATAGTTACCTATGTGGGAAGTGGTGTTTATGATGATTTGTCCAAAATAAGATGGATCAGTATAAATTTCCTGATAACCTGTCATTCCGGTGTTGAAACAAATTTCTCCTGTAGTTGTTCCGATTTTTCCAACCGAAGTACCTTTATACAAAGTACCATCTTCCAACATTAGATAAGCTTCCGGGCGTGATTTTTTTTCCATATATAAGTATTTGTACAAAATAAAAAAAGGATTTAACAAAAGTCAAATCCTTTTTTTATTCAATATTACGTAAATTAAGTTATTCTTTTTCAGAAGCATTTACTTCATCTCCTTGAGATTTATCTGACTTAGTTTCTTCATCCTTAACTTGTTCAGTTTTAGGTGCAGCTTCTGCTTTTGGAGTAGCTGCTGCTTTTGGAGCTGCTGATTCCTTCACAGAACCTCCAGCGGCTTTAGTTTCTGCAGCAGAGTCTACTGAAGATTTCTTTCTGCGGCTTCTTCTTACTTTTGCTTTATCAGCACCTTTATCTGCACTGCGGCTATAAGTTTCGTTATAATCTACTAGTTCAATCAGGCACATATCAGCATTATCACCCAACCTATTTGGTGTCTTAATAATACGTGTATAACCTCCTGGTCTGTCAGTCACCTTTTCAGCTACAAGATCAAATAATTCTTTTACAGAATCTTTGTTCTGAAGATAAGAAAAAACTATTCTTCTGGAATGAGTAGAGTCAGACTTAGCTTTTGTAATAAGCGGCTCAACATATTTCCTAAGTTCCTTAGCTTTCGCTGTAGTTGTAGCAATCCTTTTGTGAAGGATTAAAGAAGATGCCATATTAGAAAGCAAAGCTTTTCTATGAGCAGAGGTTCTTCCTAAATGGTTAAATTTCTTTCCGTGTCTCATTGTTATTACTCTTCATCAAGTTTATATTTCGAAAGATCCATTCCGAAATGCAGATTTTTGTCAGCTATTAGCTGCTCAAGTTCCGCAAGGGATTTTTTACCAAAATTTCTAAACTTCATCATATCCTGAAGGTTTAGTCTGGCCAGATCACCTAATGTTTTAATATCTGCTGCTTTAAGGCAGTTGTATGCTCTAACAGAAAGATCGAGATCATTAAGTGAAGTTTTAAGAAGCTTACGCATGTGAAGATATTCTTCATCTACTGTCTCCTGCTCTTCCGGCTTAGCTGTTTCAAATGTCATGTTCTGATCAGAGAACAACATGAAATGTTTGATCAAAATATTTGCAGCTCCTTTTAATGCATCTTCAGGATGTACCGATCCGTCCGTTTCAATATCAAGGATAAGTTTTTCATAATCCGTTTTTTGTTCTACTCTGGTATTTTCAACACTGTATTTTACGTTTTTTATTGGCGTAAAAATAGCATCAATAGGAATAGAACCAAAAACTTGTTCACCAGGCTTATTTTCTTCGGCTGGGACATAACCTCTACCTTTTTCAATAGAAAGTTCCACATCAAGGTTTATTGATGAATCAAGGTGGCAAATTACAAAATCAGGATTAAGAATTTTATATCCTGAAGTAAATTTTTCAATATCTCCAGCCTTAAAAACTTCTTGTTTCTTCAGAGAAATTACGATTTTATTATCGTTAATATCTGCTATTTTTTTAAATCTTACCATTTTAAGGTTAAGGATAATATCAGTAACATCTTCCTTAACACCTTCTATAGTAGAGAATTCATGTAATACACCAGGTATTTTGATAGCTGTAATAGCATGTCCTTCTAAAGAAGAAAGTAAAATTCTTCTCAGGGCATTGCCTATTGTTACACCATATCCTTTTTCAAGTGGTTTAAACTCAAATAAGCCGTGAAAGTCATCGGCTTTCTCCATTACCACTTTTTCAGGCATTTGAAATGCTAATATCGACATAGGTAATCAGTTTTTAGAATTCCCTTAAAAATTATTTAATTATTATTTAGAGTAAAGTTCAACGATAAGTTGTTCCTGAATTTTTTCAGGTATCTCATCTCTTTGCGGATAAGATACAAATTTACCTGTTAATGAACTCTGATCCCACTCAAACCAGGAAAATTTCCTTGCACCTCTGTTTGATAAGCTATTGCTTATCGCTTCAAGAGATTTTGATTTTTCCCTGACACTAATAATATCTCCCGGTACAAGTGTATATGAAGCAATGTTTACGATTTCTCCATTGACCGTTATATGTTTATGGAATACCAATTGTCTGGCTGCTCTTCTTGTAGGAGCAATTCCAAGTCTATATACGGCATTATCAAGTCTTGCTTCAAGGTATTTTAAAAGGTTAACCCCAGTAATACCTTCTTTACGAGCAGCTTTATCGAATATTTTCGCAAACTGTCTTTCAAGAACACCGTATAAATATTTTACCTTCTGCTTTTCAGCTAACTGAACAGCATATTCTGATTGTTTCTTTTTTCTACCTCTTCCATGCATTCCAGGTGCATAAGGCTTCTTCGCTAAAGCCTTATTAGCTCCAAAAATAGGTTCATTATATTTCCTGGATACTTTGGTTTTTGGTCCTGTAAATCTTGCCATGATATTTTATAAATTCTGTATCTGTTATAATAAAAGACTCCGGAAAGATTAAACTCTTCTGCGTTTAGGGGGTCTGCACCCATTATGTGGCAAAGGAGTCACATCTTTAATCATTGTTACTTCTATACCAGCATTCTGTAAAGTTCTTATAGCAGATTCTCTACCGGCACCAGGTCCTTTTACGAAAACCTCTACTTTACGTAATCCAAGATCATATGCAACCTGAGAACAGTTCTGAGCTGCAACCTGAGCTGCGTAAGGTGTATTCTTTTTAGAACCCCTGAAACCCATTTTTCCGGCTGATGACCAGGAAATAACCTGACCAGTATTATTAGTCAAAGAAATAATGATGTTATTAAACGTCGACTTAATATGAGCTTGTCCGGTAGGTTCAACTACCACCACACGCTTCTTGGCCTTGTCTTTTCTCTTTGCTGTAGATTGTTGAGCCATATTATTAATTATTTAGTAGCTTTTTTCTTGTTAGCAACTGTCTTACGCTTACCTTTTCTGGTTCTGCAGTTATTTTTGGTTCTTTGTCCTCTCACAGGTAAACCTTTTCTGTGTCTCAATCCTCTGTAACACCCGATATCTAGCAATCGTTTGATACTAAGTTGAACTTCTGATTTAAGCACACCTTCTACCTTATGCTCCTGGGTAATGACGTTACGAATCGCAATTGATTCGTCTTCACTCCACTCAGCAACTTTCTTGTCCCAATCAACAGATGCTTTATCGAGAATTTTTTGAGCTGACCTGCGGCCAATACCAAAAATATAAGTAAGCGAAACCTCGCCTCTTTTGTTGTCGGGAATGTCTACCCCAGCAATTCTAGCCATAGTTTATTAACCTTGTCTTTGTTTAAACCTAGGATTCTTTTTATTAATCACGAAAATTTTTCCGTTACGTCTGATCACCTTACAATCAACGCTTCTCTTTTTAACAGATGTTTTTACTTTCATTATTGTAACTATTTATATCTGTATACAATTCTTCCTTTACTTAAATCATATGGAGACATTTCTAATTTAATCCTATCTCCAGGAAGGATTTTAATGTAGTGCATCCTCATTTTACCGGAAATATGTGCAATTACCTGATGACCGTTTTCTAGTTCTACTCTAAACATGGCATTCGATAATGCTTCTATTATTGTTCCGTCTTGTTCTATAGATGACTGTTTTGCCATTAATATTCCCCTATGATTTCTTCTATATATTTAAATGTTGTCAAAATCTCTGCTTGACCTTTTCTTACCACAACTGTATGTTCAAAATGAGCTGATGGTAACCGATCTGCAGTTCTTATTGTCCATCCGTCACGTTCCTGAACTATATTCTTTTTACCCATATTAACCATGGGTTCTATTGCGATTACTAATCCTTCATTCAACTTCTGCCCTTTCCCTCTTTTTCCGTAATTAGGAACCTCAGGACCTTCATGCAATAATCTTCCTAATCCATGCCCAACTAATTCCCTGACTACTGTATACCCTTTATTTTCAACATACTGTTGAATGACAAACCCAATATCACCTGTTCTATTTCCAGCTATCGCTTCCTTAATTCCGATATACAAAGATTCTTTGGTTGCTTTTAATAAATCCTTGACTTCCTGTGCAACCTCACCTACACAATATGTATAGGCACTATCACTATGAAAACCGTTTAAAAACACTCCACAGTCAATTGAAATAATATCACCATCCTTCAACTTATAGTCTCCCGGTATTCCATGTACGACAGCATCATTAACTGAAATACATAAAGAAGCTGGAAAACCATTATAGTTTTTAAATGAAGGCTGACCACCGCTCTTAATAATAAAATCGTAAGCACACCGATCTAACTCTTCAGTTGATATTCCTGGATTGATTAGTTTTGCCACTTCAGCATGTGCCCGTCCTAAAACTTCTGCACTTTTTCTAATCAATTCAATTTCGTCTTCAGTCTTGTAAAAGATCATCTCAAAATCAGGACGCTACAGGTAAATTTTGTCGACCTGTTAACCTGCCTGATTTCATCATTCCTTCGTAATGTCTCATCAGCAGATAACTTTCTATCTGTTGTAAAGTATCAAGAATAACACCTACCATAATAAGTAACGAGGTTCCTCCATAAAAATAAGAGAACTCCCGCGTTACACCTGCTAAATTCGCTATTGCAGGTAGGATCGCTACAAGTGCAAGGAAAATAGAACCGGGAAATGTAATTTTTGACAAAACATTATCTATAAACTCAGAGGTTTGCTTACCAGGCTTAACACCGGGGATAAAACCTCCATTACGTTTTAAATCATCGGCAATCTGATTTGGATTAACCGTTAATGCAGTGTAAAAGAAAGTAAATAATATAATAAGTATTGCAAATACCAGATTATACTGCCATGAGGTGAAATCAGCAAACGTAGCTCCAATTGAATTGGCCAAATCACTGGACTCTTGCCATATCGAAGCAATCATTGCAGGCAGGAACATAATCGATTGAGCAAAGATAATTGGCATTACACCAGCAGCTATTACTTTCAAAGGAATATATTGTCTTTGTCCGCCATATACTTTATTACCCACAACCTGTTTAGCATATTGAACAGGAATCCTCCTTGTCGCCTGCGTAAGCATTACCACACCCATTACTACAAAGAACAGAACTACGATTTCAATTAAGAACACAAACGCTCCGGACATACCTTTTGCTGCAGCTTCAATAATGATTGCCTGAGGGAATCTTGAAATAATTCCTATCATAATCAGCATTGAAATACCATTTCCTATACCACGGTCAGTAATCTTCTCTCCTAACCACATTACGAAAATAGTACCTGAAATCAAAATAACTATTCGTGTCAGGTTAAATAAGAAGGTATCAGCGCCTGGATACAACATTTCAGGTGTAACAGTTGCAGTTAAATATCCTACTGCCTGAGCACCACAAATCGCAACAGTTAATACCCGTGTAATCTGATTAATTTTCTTTCTTCCGGATT
>JBKBXU010000022.1:0-24736 GCA_046313675.1 Cytophagaceae bacterium | reverse complement strand
ATGTCAAGAAGGTATTCCCTTTTGATTGTTAAGGTAAGCATATTGTATGGATCTTCTACCTGTACAATGGCGTCTCCAAACTTTTCCTCTAACTTTTTAACTATTAATTCTTTTGTTAACTCTGCCATAAATTATTCCAAACCGTATGAGGCTAGTAGTTTTTTGTATTCAGGTGAATTTCTATATCCTAAAGGCTCATTTTGAACTAAATCCTGAACCCTGAGTATTCCATCAATGATTTGCTCAGGCCTTGGAGGGCAACCGGGAACGTATACATCTACCGGAATTATTTTATCAATTCCCTGTAGTACACTGTAGGTGTCAAATATTCCACCACTTGAGGCACATGCTCCGACTGCCACTACCCAACGAGGTTCAGCCATTTGCTCATAAACTTGCTTTAGTACCGGTCCCATTTTTTTTGCGATGGTACCCATAACTAAAAGAAGATCTGCCTGTCTGGGAGAGAAGCTGGGGCGTTCTGCTCCAAAGCGAGCCAGATCGTATGTTGATCCCATTGTGGCCATGAACTCAATTCCACAGCAAGATGTAGCAAATGGTAAAGGCCAAAGAGAATGTTTTCTGGCAAGTCCAACTGCTCTGTCAAGCGATGTTGCAAAAAAGCCGGGACCATCCATTCCTTCGGGGGCTTTTACTATATCTACCATAAGTTAAATTAATTTAAATATTCGGTAAATTATTCCCAATCAAGGGCTCCTTTTTTAATTACATAAAAGAATCCGACTAATAAACTGCTCATAAAAAGGAGCATTTTTAGAAGTCCGTAAATCCCCATTTCATCGATAAATTCGCGGAAATTAACAGCCCAAGGATATAAGAAAATTACTTCAACGTCAAATAAAACAAACAATGTCGCCACTAAGAAGTATTTAATGGAGAATTGCATCCGGGCATTGCCGACAGATTCAATTCCACATTCGAAAACATCAAGTTTGTTTTTCGTTTTGGTTTTTGGGCCGATAAGCCAGCTGGCGAGTAGGGTAACACTTACAAACCCTAATGCTACAAGAAATTGTAAACCTATTGGGAAATAGGGGTTTAATTCATTTGCCTCGTTCATACTATTTTCTGACCTTTATTGATTTTAATCTTAATCTGTCAATGGATATAAATATCTTTACCGGCGAAGAAGTTACCTTTATGGTAATCTTATTTGATAATATAATGAAATTATAGTCTATTAGTAATGATTCACGCATATTTCAGGGGTAAAATTAGTTAATTTCCTTCTAAAAAAAATTATTTCTTGCCTTTTTTTAGAACCCTTTATTATACAGATAAATGATGATTAAAGTTTCAACACATAACTGCTTAAGGAGGAAAATTTATAAATTTTATAGTTTAATAACAATTTCTGTTCCAAAAAAATCCGTTTATGCGAAAAATATTTAATTTATTGGGATTTTTATGAAAAAGCTTGTTCCGCTATGCCTGTCTGACTCCAAGTGAATACTCCCTTCCAATTTTTTGAGTGCATTTTTTACTATATACAAACCCAAACCGCTTCCTTCGGTATGGCTGTTGGCTCTAAAAAACATATCAAATACCTTGTTCTTCGAATCCTGATCTATGCCTGGGCCATTGTCTGAAACCACGATTTCAAGATGGGACTCTTTCTCAGCCATTACTACTTTCACATATGGATCATTTTTATGCAGATTGTGATATTTAAACGCATTAATGATAATATTTTGCAATACGCTTGAAATTAGATTTTTTGCTGCAAGTATGGTTAGATTTTCAGGTATATCTATTTCTATTCGAATTTTTTCAACATTGGGTATGTGTTGAAGGGATTCAATAATTTCCTTAGTAAAAGAGCGTAGATTGATGTTTACCTTTTCAGCCTTCGCCGATTGTATTTTTGTGATTTCAAGGAGGTCAAAAAGGATGTTTTCCATTCTTGCAATACATTTTTCCAGGATGCTAAGGTAATTCCATATGGCATCCGGATTTTTTTCGATACGGATTAAACTTATTAAGCCATTAACAGACGATAAGGGGCCTTTTAAATCGTGGGAGACTTTGTATATAAAGGTGTTTAATTCTTCGTTTTTTTCTTTTAGTAGCAGAGAGGCTGATCTTCTTTCTGTTATGTCTTGAAAAGTATTAAGGTAGCCGTTAAAGAGGTTGTCAGCAACGATTTCTTTGCTATCAATGAGAAACCATTTTTTATTTCCTTTTGGCGTGGTTATTTCGAGTTCCGTGTTCTTAATAAACCGATTATTGGTAATCAGGTGTTCTTTTATATTTAAATTAAACTCCTTAAAAATCTCGTCAATCGTTTTTCCTTCTGAATCTTTTAGGTATTCAAAGGCTTCATGAAATCTGTTGTTTGAAAACTGGATAAGTCCTTGTTCATTGGTGAATAAGATGCCATCATTTATTGTGTTTACCAACGCCTTGTACATGGCGCGGCTTTTTTTAGAATTTTCCTCTGATAACTTAATTTGTGTAATATCCCGTCCATTGGCAATGATAACTTCCTTGCCAAAATATGTCCCTTTCCTAAGTGCAAATTCAATCCATTTTACATTTGAATTGTAAAAGGATGATTGCATTGTAAATTTTTGATCATCATCAGATAAATCTGATATGAACATCTGAATGGGTTTTGCTGTACTAAAAAAAGATAGTTCGCTAAACTCTTTTCCGGCAATTTCATTTTTATTTAGTTGGAAGGAGTTAAGAAAAGAATTATTTACATCCAGAATTTTTCCTTCTTTATTTAGTATAAAAATAAAGTCAGAGCTGTAATTAAATAGGTCTTTGTAACTTCTTTCCGATTTTACAACTTTCTGTTCTGTGTATTTTTTATCCTTTATTGCCGCCAAAAGATTGGCAAAAGATTCTATAAATGAAATGGATGAATTTTGGAAATTGTGATAATTTTTTGACTCTATGCAGAGGATTCCACATGGTCCTTTTCTGCTTTTTATCAAAGTGAAAATTCCGCTAAAAAGGTTGTTGTTAAGAATAAGTTTTTTGGTATTAAATCTGTTCTCAGAATGGATATTCTCTATTATAACCGGTTTATTTGAATCTAAAACATAGGCTGCCAGTGAATCAGTATCATAAGGTATTTTTGACGGAATGATTACTTCATCAAGACCATAACCTGCTTTAATTTTAAGGTATTGGTCATTAAGATTGTATTCCGCTATATAACAAGAATCAATATCAAGGATGAAATTAATTTTTCGAACGGATTTCTCAAAAATCGTTGACAGGCTGGTTTTGAATAACAGATGTTTGCCGACATCAGACAATGCCTTATGCTGTTTGTGTGTTGCTTCAAGAAATTTATTTACTTCTTCATATTTGCTAACATCCCTAAGAGATAAAATTATTCCGGACAACTCAGTATCATTAAATTCCGGCACAAAAATTCCCTCAAAAATCCGTTCTCTTTCTTTCCTGAAATGGAAAATTTGTTTATATTTTTTTCCAGTAGATTTTACTGTTGCAAGTGCCTTTTCTATTTGTTTTTCTATTTGATCATTTAGATTTAATGATCCAGGGAATTTGTTAAGATAAAATTCTGAATGTATTCCCGTAATGTCTGTAATGGAATTATTGATCTTAACAATTTTATTATTTGAGTCAAAGCAGATTATTATTTCAGGGATCAGGGATAATACTTTTTCAACTTCTTTATATTTGGTTAAAATTTCCTTTTCTAATATGTTTTTTTTAGTGGTGTCACGACAAATAGCAAAATAAATATTAGGCTTATTTATAAAAGTAAGGCTCCAGGAAATGGTTTTTATTGATCCATTTTTACAAAGAAAATGATTCTCGTGGATTTCTCCTTCACCGTTTTTAGCTGATTTTATAAGATTTTTTAGTATATTTCTTTCATTAAGAGGGAACAGCTCATAAATAAATTTTTGATTTAATTCTTCGTCCGTATAACCTGAAAAATCTTTGAAATTAGGGCAAAATGATCTTATTTCACCAATGTTGTTAATGGCAAAGTATAGTTCCTGGTTGTTGTTAAAGCAGGAAAATAAAGATGTTTCTACTATGGTTTTAGGAAAATCTTCCACTAAATTTATTACTTATTATGGCTAAATTTCACTTTATTAATAATACTTATAAAAATTAAAAGTCTGTTATAATCTGCGAGTAATATTACATAAAAAAACTTAAAATTAAATACTTTTAAAAGGTAAATAATATATGTATATGAATAAGTTAAAGCAGTTAAAGGGTGTACTGTTTAGTTGCTTTACGACTATTTTATTTTTTTTATTACTGCATCAAACAGCCCTTTGCCAATTCACACTTTCTGGACAGGATCCTGCTTCAGTAAAGTGGGAACAAATTCACACTGAAAATTTTCAGGTTATTTTTCCATCTGATTTTTCCGGGGAAGCAAATCGCCTGGTTTCCATACTTGAAACAGTCTATTTATATGCAGGTCAAAGTCTTAATCACTCTCCAAGAAAGATATCAGTCATCCTGCATAACCAATTAAGCATATCAAATGCTTTTGTGACTTTTGCTCCTTACCGGGCAGAGTTTTATACCATTCCCCCTCAGAATTTATATCCCCAGGACTGGTTGGAACAGTTGGCTATTCATGAATTTCGGCATGTGGTACAGATTGATAAGATGAGACAGGGGGTTACCAATATTATTTATTACTTGTTAGGAGAACAGGGAGTGGGGGCTGTATTAGGCGCATTTCTTCCTGCTTGGTTTTTTGAAGGCGATGCAGTATTGGCAGAAACGGTTCTTACCAATTCAGGCCGGGGGAGGTTGCCTTCTTTTGAAATGCCTTTAAGGGCGCAGGTCCTTGAATATGGTGTTTATTCTTATGAAAAAGCTTTTTTTGGATCTTTTCGAGATTTTATTCCGGACTTTTACTCTACCGGCTATCATTTAATAACTATGGGGCGCATTAAATACGGTAAAGCAATATGGGAAGATGCTATTAACTTTTCTGCGCGTAAGCCTTATCTCATAATCCCTTTTTCCTGGGCCATCAGAAAACATTCCGGCTTAAACAAATGGAGGTATTATAGGCATTCTCTGAAAGAATTACACAGTTTATGGTTAAGCCAAGCCATGGCATTGGAAACAAGTGAATTTGTCAAGGTGAATGATTCTCAAAAGAAGGTTTATACCAGCTATAGATTTCCACAATTTCTTAACGATAGTGTCATTGTAGCTGAAAAATCCGGATTGAGCCATATTCAACAATTTGTGGCATTGCATCAGGATGGCAGTGAAGAACATGTATTTACAGGTGGATTTTATTCTTCGGCACGAATTTCGGCAAAAGCGAATAAAATTACCTGGTCAGAATATACCTTCGACAAGCGTTGGCAAAACAGGGTATGGCAGGACGTTTTTATTTACGACCTTGAAGAAAAAAAACGGAAGCGATTAACTCATAAGAGGTTTTTGCAGTCTCCTGCATTTTCAAATGATGGGAAAAAAATTGCTGCGGTTGAAGTGCTGCCGGATAATTCATATTATCTCGTTATAATAGATCCGGAAGCTACTAAACAAGATACTTTTTTTCAGCATCCCGAAAAGTATTTTTTGTTAACTCCTACATGGGTAGAGGACGATGAAAAGATCGTTTATATTACTTTACAAAAAGGAGGGAAGGGTATCGAAATTCTGGATTTGAATACCAGTGTTGCAGAAGAATTGCTTGCTCCAGGATTTGAAGATATCAGCCAGCCGGTAGTTAAGGATGGCTTCGTATATTTTCATGGCACATATTCCGGTATTGATAATATTTATGCCCTCAATATATCTGACAGATCACTATTTCAGGTTACTTCAAGTCTGTATGGAGCATTTCACCCAGACGTATCTGCTGATGGGAAGCGAATGGTTTATGCCGATTATCAGGCCGATGGGTACAACGTGGTTGTTGCCGATATCAATCCATCGGAATGGATTGCTTTTCATCAGATTGAGAATACTTCCTTGAAAATACACGAGAAGGTGTTGACTCAGGAACCCGGCGTGATTCCTTTAGATACTATTACAGAACAACATTATGAATCCAGGAAGTATTCTAAGTGGCGTAACCTTATCAATATTCATAGTTGGGGTCCTGTGAGCCTGGATTTTAGCAATAACAGGGTTTTTTCCGGGGTAAGTGTACTATCTCAAAATTTATTAAGCACTTCGGTTATTGATGGCGGATACAGATATAATATTAATGAACAGGCAGGTTCTTTTTATGTTAACTACTCCTATTTAGGATGGTTTCCTACTATTCGCTTAAACTCGTCCATAGGTAACCGGAGGACGTTTGTTCAGGATGAAAATATGCAATCTGATTTGCTGGAATGGAGGGAAAAAAGGATTGGCGGTGATATACGTGTACCCTTAAATCTCACCCGTGGTAAGTATCGAAGAGGAATTACCCCGTTAATAGGCTCAAATTTTATTGTGATTGACCCTTTAACCTCTATGCCGGATGAATTTCCTTTGGATCGTGTGTTTGTAATGCGATATCAGCTTTCTGCATTCAGGTATTTAAAAATGGCTCTCAGAGACCTTCGGCCAAAATTGGGACAATCGGTTTTTTTAAATTACAGACATAGTCTTGAGGGGTTTCGGCAATACGGCTCTGTATTTTCATTTAATGGTGACTTGTTTTTCCCAGGCATTTTGAGACACCATAGTTTAAAGCTTTCTGCAGCTTATGTAAATCATTTGCCAGGTTCTTATAATTTTATAAATGTAGTGCCAGCCCCAAGAGGTTACTTTATGCAGTTTAATGATGAATTCAAAGGATTATATGCAGATTATCTTATGCCTTTGTTATACCCTGATTGGAGAATAGGGCCACTTGTCTATTTAAAAAGGATTAATACAGGTTTTTTCTTTGATGTTGCCCAGGGAAGAATCCCGGAAAGGCAAGTTAACTATCGTTCTTTTGGTACAGAAATTTCATTTGATGTCCATTTTTTAAATATCCCTTTTGCCAGTAACATCGGTACAAGGGTAAGTTATCTGCCATTAGAAGAATCTTTTTCCTATGAGATGCTTTTTAATTTACTTTTTTAATGGATTCTCTTTGAAATGTCGAATTAAATACCTACTTTAGGATCATAGGAAAAATACTAAAAATTCTGATTAAAATTATAAATCACAACAAAGTCAGTTTTAATCAGGTTATAGGAATATGAGAAATACTTTCAAGAAACACACCCTCTCCATCAGCGCTCTAATCGGCTTTATGATGTTGTCTTCTTTTATGACAAAGAATGTTGAAGAAGGTAAAACGGAAAATGTAGGTGTGTTTTCTTGTCTTATCAATGGTAAGCCTTTTATTATTAAAGACATGAAGGCTAATATGAGGATTATTACCGGAGGTCATAAAGAATTGTCCCTAAGTAATGATAAATTCAGCACATTTGTCTTTATTAATCCATCAGAAAAAGCCATCGACCTTAGCAACAGTAGAAAAGAAGCCTATGTTCGCTATATGGAGCCAGGGATTCAGGAATTGTTTAAGCCTCAGAATGGAAGTATCAAAATACTTACCTTAGATGAAGAGAAGGGTATGCTTGTAGGCGAATTTGAAATGGAAATGATACTTGGAGGTAATCCTCAAAAGAAAATAAAAGTTACCGAAGGTAAGTTTATAAACATCCCAATAACAGTCGAAAAAAGATAATTTCGATTCACTTCTTAGCGTTTTAGTGGTTTCATTGTTATTTACTCTCTACACTCTAATATATTTATGAGAGGCAAAAAAAAACCGGTTAAAAAAAATCAAAAATTGAAGATAACAGGACTGGTGTTATGTGGTGTCTTGTTTTTTCTGTTTGTGCAACTCCTACTTCTTCCTAATACTAAGTTTAAATCAGATAAATATCATTTTTATGTTTCAGGAGATCAGGATATTTACACAATAATTGACTCTCTCTCAGGTAAAAATATTATTACCCAATCATGGTCTTTGCAAATGCTGGCTTATTTGATCCAGGCTCAAAATCCTGAAAAAAAGTTGTTGGAGATCAAAAAGGACTGGAACAACTTTCAAATCCTATATCATTTAAAAAATCAAGAAATAAGACCCTTTGTACAGGTATCAATTCCAGTAAGACAATTGCGTTATAATGTTGTAAAGTCTTTTTGCAAAGAACTTTCAATAAGTGAAATGGATTTTTTTGGCCTGGTAGAGCAGGATTCTATATTGCTGGCATATCCGGATTTTGATAAAGAATCTGTATATAGCCTTTTTATAGCAAATAATTTTTGGGTATACAAGGATGTTAATCCCGGCGAGTTGCTTGAAAGGCTTTATGAAGAGTATTTGGCTTATTGGAATGATGAAAAATTGGCCAGGTGTGAAGAGATAGGCCTTTCTCCTGTTGAGGTGGGTATTTTAGCTTCGATTGTGTATGCAGAAACAAAAGTAGAAGATGAGATGCCGCATGTTGCCGGTTTGTATCTTAACAGACTTAATAACGATATGCGCTTACAGGCGGATCCAACAGTTGTCTACGCTGCCGGACAGAAACGGCTTAAAAGGGTATTGAAGAAGCATAAGAGTATAAAATCGGCTTACAATACGTATAGAAAAAAAGGATTGCCTCCAGGACCGGTATTCACTGTTCCTCCCATTGCAATAGATGCGGTACTGAATTATTCCGAACACGATTACCTGTTTTTCTGTGCAAAAGATGATCTTTCAGGAGGGCATGTATTTGCTGAAACCTATGAAGAACATCTGGAGAATGCGCGTAAATATCAGAATAAGTTAAATAAACTTGGTATTTATCGATAATTAGAAATTTATTTTCCATTTTTGATGTTGTTTACGATGAATTAAGTTCAATATTCTTTGTAATTTATGGAAGACAAAAAGTTTGAAGGGCTGCGAGAGAAATTATCCCAACTTGATTGGCCTTCTTTTTACATGTTTAAATTTATAGTTCCCAGAAATAAAGAAGATGAAATTTTTAACATTCTGAATAATGAGGATGTAGGTACAAAACTTTCAAGGAATGGCAAATATATAAGCATCACTTCGTGTAAATATATGTCTTCGGAAGATGAAGTCATTAATATATATGCACAGGCAGCAAAAGTAGAAGGGGTAATTTCCCTGTAATTAACATAGATTTTTAATGTTAAAAATTGCCTGGTCTGATATATACAATCATCCTTTGCCGGAAGGCCATCGTTTTCCCATGCTTAAGTACGATCTTATTCCTGAACAGTTGCTTTATGAAGGGACGATAGAGAAGGAAAATCTTTTCTATCCTTCGCCTGTTGATGAAAAAATCATTCTTTTAGCACACAAAAAATCTTATTGGGACAAATTAAAAAGTCTATCTCTTTCCAAGCAGGAAGAGCGAAGGTCTGGTTTTCCATTATCTGCAGAACTTGTGGAAAGGGAAGTGTTAATTGCCGGAGGGACTGTTCAAACAGCTTTGTATGCTTTTGACTATGGGGTTTCAATGAATGTGGCAGGTGGAACACACCATGCGTTTTCTGATGCGGCGGAGGGCTTTTGCCTTTTAAACGACATAGCTATAGCGGCAAATTATCTCTTAAAAAAGAATCTTGCATATAAAATCCTGATAATAGACCTTGATGTTCATCAGGGTAACGGAACTGCTGAGATATTTGCTGATAATGAGAATGTATTTACTTTTAGTATTCATGGGAAAAATAACTTTCCGCATAAGAAGCAAACGTCGGACTTGGATGTAGCCTTGGAGGATTCAACCGGTGATGAGGACTATCTCAATATTCTTAAGGAAAATTTAGACTATCTATTTGAATATGTTAGACCTGATTTTGTATTTTATCAATCGGGTGTTGACATACTTTCTTCGGATAAGTTAGGAAAAATTTCACTTAGCCGTGAGGCTTGTAAGGAGAGAGATCGGATGGTGTTTACTTATTGTATCAGACATAACATTCCCGTATCAGTAACCATGGGTGGGGGATATTCTGACCGAATAATAGATATTGTGGAAGCTCACTGCAACACATTCAGACTGGCTCAGCAATTGTTTTTTTAGCTTTTTTATTTTAGTAAAAGTAGAAATTGCCTGGAATTATACCTGCATTAAAAGAATCAATTAAGGTGCCGTCATTTTTATATCTGTATACCACTCCTTTTTGTACATAATCAATTGCATCGGAAACATAAATGTGCCCGTTTTGTGGATGGATTCCTAAGCCGTAAAAAATGGCGTCTCCTGTTTCTACTAAAGGCATTGGAGGAATATTCTCTTGAAGAATGGGCATTTGGTAAACTCCTCTGCTGAGAAAATACAATGTATCCAGCGTACCGTTAATAGTTAACTTACCAGCCCCTCTTGATGCATCGGGGAAATTAATTGTCTTTTCTACAGTTTTGTTTTGAGGATTAATTTTACTCAATGATGCCGGAATGTTTCTATCCCTACTTCCGGAGCTCAGTACCCATAGTTTTCCATTTTTATCCTGTAAAATGGAGTTGGGAGAAAAACCGACCTTAATACTATCCACAATTTTATCTTCTTCTGTATTAATTATATAAATAAATTCTTTTCTCATATTAGTGACGAAGGCCTGATTTGATACCAACACCATTTGCTCTGTCCATCCTGGACAGGAAATGTCTTTGGTTTTTGACTTTGAATCAAGGTTTACCACAGATACCGCATTGCTGTATAGATCAGAAACATAGGCTTTTTTATTATTGATTGGTAAAAAATACCTTGGAGAGGTTAGCCCCCTGATTGTTCCTTCGGATTTAAAAGAAACAGGATCAATAATTTCAACTTTATTGGAATTGTTTACAACTGCATAAGCTTTTCCGCTTTCTATAGTCATTGACTGACAGACATCACCTAAGGGTCTGTTATTGGCGGCTTTGTAAATGTCTTCTGTAACTTTTTGTTCTTCAAAGCTATAGTAGCTCACTGAGGCGTTTCCCCAATTCAAATTGCCCTCATTGGTGATAAAAACTCCTCCCAAAGGTTTTATAGTAGGAACATTTTCTGACACTGCTTCATCAGGTGTGTCTTTGCGACAAGACAAAAAGAAAATGCCTGTGAGAACAAATAAGATGTACAGATACTTCATTTTATGCTATTTGGTTAGGATGAATTTTCTGGTATAAACTTTACCTTGATGAACAATTTTTATAAAATAAACACCACTGCTCATGTTATCAGTGGGTAATGATATTCTATTATTTTCGGTTTTTTGACTTATATGAACATTGCCATAAAAATCAGTAAGTTCAATTTCAATATTTCCTGTTTTTAACTGAAAATCTAAGGTTATTTCGTCACCTTTCCTGGCTGGATTAGGAAATAATGAAATAATCTCCGGTTTAACCGTGCTACTTATTGAAGTAGGTTCTCCTGCGTTAATAACTCCCACAGCTTCAAGGTCAAATCCACCTGCAGGAAATGTGGTAGGCCATGGGTCGTTCACTATATTACCTTCTGAATCATAAGTGGCAAAATCAGGATTAATAGTGCCAATAACATCTATTACGCGCACATGAGTAATGTTATTTATATCCAAGCCTGGTTCGTCTTTTAAATCTTCCAAATCAAAAGGAGTACCATATCCCACTATATACTTTCCTGCTAAATTATGAATTTTACTGGCATCAAGAAGGTCAAAGCTCTCTACTTGTTCAGAGGCATCAGTTAAGGAAACTGAAGGAAAGCGATAAAAATTAACTCCATCAGAGCTCACCTCAACAAAAGCCAACTCCAGGTAAGCATTTTCTTCACTTTTAAAGCCATTTTCGAAAACTGCAAAATCCGGTCCTTCTCCATTTCTAATAGGAGCGGCAAAGGTTAAGGTAGCTGAGCCTCCATCACCCAGGCTTACTATACTACTGGTACCTGATTTGCCGGTGGCGTGGGAGGGAGCGCCAGTTGATGCATACCCCTGAGATGGATCGGATATATCCTGCGGTCCTCTTACTATAGTACAGCCTGTGGCCCAGCCAACAAATACAGAGGAATCTCTGTGAATGGCTGTAGTACCCGGTGTTCCGGCCTGAGGAGCGAATTGACTAAATCCTTTAAATGAGATGAGTATAAATGCCCAAAGTGATTTTTTCATATTTTAAAATAATTTCAGGGGCTTAATAAACCCCTGAGTTTTTTAATTATAGTTTCAAAAATTTATGAATGCTATTGCCTTGCTCGGTTTCAATAGTTATAATGTAAAGACCATTTTGCAATCTATGCAAATCTATTTGCGTGTTTAAACCATCAGCATATACTGTAATCCGAGTCTGACCTTTTATATCTGAAATTGTTATTTTACATCCTGCTTCACTAAGGCCTGTTAAATTTAACACATCTTTGGCAGGATTAGGGAATATTCGAACGGAACTTTCCACCTGGGAAAATACAGATAGCGGATCACCAGAGGTGCTAATATGTACTTCTATGTCTTGGCTTTGCGTGCTACCGTTAACATTTGTGACAATAACATGATAAGTTCCTCCATCTAAAGGATGTACTTCAGAAATAGTATAAGTAGAAGATTCTGCATTTTCAATGGGCAAGTTGTCTTTATACCACTGGTAGCTTAGTGTTCCGCCAATTGCTGTTACACTTAATGTAAGCTCTTGTCCTTCTTCAAGCGATTGATCTTTAGATGCTGCAGTAATTCTGGGCTTTACGTCTGTATTATAGGTAAAGTTATCAAGTGCAAAATAGGCAGGAGTATTCATTCCAAAATCTCCGACATCGGAAGAAGAAAGGTTAAAACGGATATTGTCTACAGTTCCCAGAGGGGTCAAATCTACCCAAATCCACTCATCAATTATATAGTTTTCTGAATTGTCTTCAAAACGATAATCAGCAAGATAGAATTCAATTGTTCCCTCTATAGGTTTCCCATCTCTATAGCCTGTCACCGTTAAAAGGAACCAGTCGGGATCATTTCCGTCCTCTCCACCAAAAGGTTTTGCAAAATCATCCCCTTCCTGCATACTAAGTGCTGCATAGGTAGTATTTGTTACATAAAAGCCTTGAGGATTAACTCCAAAAGGATTGTTTGGAAATAAAATTGTTGAGTTATTTCTTCCAATAACATAAATTTCAGATTCCTCGTATCCTGAACCTGTAAAGACGCTGTACATATTTCCATGACCCGGAGTTGTAACATCTGTCATATTAGAGTAAGCAAATCCACTACTCCAGAAATCCCAACTGGTGTTATAGGCGTTGGGGAAAAAAGCACCTCCACTAATGAAGCCGCCGGCTCCATCTGAACCATTCCAATAAGATTCTTCTTCTAAATGTAAATTCTCAAAAGAAACAACTCTTTGTGCGTGAACAGCGATAGAAAAGCTAAAAGCTAAAAAAGTCAGAATAATACTTCTGAAATTTCCTGAAAAGTAATTGTGTTTCATGTTTAATTGTTGGTTTTTGTTTTATTTAAAGTTTATTGAAACTCCAGCCTGGTAACTTCTCAGAGGCATTGCCTGCCAAAGCATTACCTGATAAGAAATGTTCCAGATGTTGTGGATCTGTGCGCTTAAAATGTATTCAAGCTTTTTTTTCCTGAAGGATTTTCCTATGTAAATATTCCCTAAATTGTATCCTTCAAGAATTTGTGAATTGTCAGCCGTAATAAATCGGTTTCCTGTGTAGTTATGGTTGTATCTCAGATTAAAATTGCGGTAACCGAATTCTAAATTGAACATTGCACTATACAACGGTACATAAATTAGCTGTTTGCCGAGGCTCCTATCTCCCGGAGACTTTGTTCTTTGATTAGTTGCAATTACATAGCTATATCCAGAAGATAGCTTATAGTCCACTTTTCGAAATCTGCCTGAAATTTTAGTGTTGAATTCTAAACCTCTGGACCATACCGATTGTACATTTTCTGGTGACCAAAATCCTCCGGAAGGAAGCCATATGATCATATTTTCAATGTTACTATTGAAAAAAGTTATGCCCGCTTCGCCTTTATGTGTAGATAAAGATTTATGACCAATAATTCCTATTTCCTGGCTCCAACCTGATTCAGGAACCAGTTCCGGGTTTCCTCCCGGTTGCCAGTAAAGATCGTTAAATGTTGGTATTTTGTAAGTTCTAGATATATTTCCTTTTAAATTAAGCCATGTAAGTAGTCTTCCTCTAAATCCTGCAGAAGGAACTAGTGGAGCAACAATTTCTTCTACAAATTCTTGTCTTACAGAAAAGTCTCCGGACCAGGTATTTGGTTTATTTTTGATTGTATACGAAGAGAAAAATGCCAGTCGGTTTTGATTAACTCCTTCCGGATATCCACCTGATGATTGTGCTGTATGAAATGAATTGTTTAGCCCTAAATTAAGTAAGTGATTTTTTGAAATTCTTATAACACTTTCTGTTTCAGTAATAAGGCTTTCAAAATTGGTTCTGGAATTTATGTCTGAAAGCGTATCAAAATATAAAGTTGTTTCATTGAAATAAGCCGATCGGATAAAGTAACTGACTTTTTGCCCTTGTTTATTCCATTCTGATGTGAATCTTCCAAACTGGTTATTCAGATGCGAGGTATTGGACTCGGATGTCATGGTAGGAGGAACTTCTCTATTATTAGACTGGAGCCAGATTCTGAAGTTAAGTTCCTGATCTTTTCCTATCCGAAAATAGTTTTCCTGTAAAACTCCATAGTTCCTGACTGCTGCGTTGGTTTGTCTTACCAGCGGATTACCTTCTTGAGCGATGTTATAATAAGGATAATTATTAAAAATGGAAGTATAAAAAATTTTAATACTTCCGGCGTAGCGGTTTGTGCTGTAGCCGGCTTTTGCATCCTGATGAACAAGGCCAAAGCTACCCAAACGACTGTTTAGTCCGGCTGTAAATCCTTTGTTAAACATTCCACGATTTCTTAAATGTATGGTTCCGCCAACTGCACCACTTCCCCATAAAGCTCCAGCTCCTCCATATTGTATATTTACGTCTTCAAGGAAAGAAACAGGAAGCAGTGAAAAATCAACTTGTCCCAGCGTGGGAGCCTGTATATTAAAACCATTCCAAAGTACTGCAGTGTGAGAGGCTCCGCCACCTCTTACCGAAGTTGTTGCAAGGTTTCCGGGGCCATAGCTTTTAATGAAGATATTTGTTTCTGCCGCTAAAACATCTGCAATAGATTGACTTTGATAATTGCTTAAAGTAGCAGAGTCAATGTTTTGAATTCTATTGCCTCCAGTAAAGTGATCAAAACGGTCTCCTTTGATCACTATTTCCTCTAAAAGAATAGGATCAATAGGACTTTGCGCTTGTGAGCTATAAGCTATTAAAGCCAATAATAAAATAAAAGCCTGTTTTATAAAGTTCATTACAAATGATATAGCCTTACTACATCACCCGTGACAAACAGTAAAAGATCAGAGTATAGTTGTTCCCGTAAATGGGTTCTTCTATTCTATGCCTTTTCACCGAAAGCAACGAATGTTATGATTATTGGCAGGTCTTCTGACTTACTCACCTTCGATAGCCTTCCCGTTTATATAACAGTGGCATGTGGAATCGAAAGTTTTTTATGAGCTTACAGCAGCGGGAACTGTCCAGGATTTTCACCTGATTCCCTTTTAATTCCTTAAAGGTTGTTACCTTTGGAAACCCGTAATCGATGGCAAATGTATAGTTAATTTCTAAAATAACAAATGATAAAAATCAATATGATGGTGAATGATGCTGCAATTTTTTGGAGTGGAGGAAAAGATTCTGCTTATGCTTTATACGAAGTCATGAAAACTGAGATGTACAATGTCCGGTATCTGATAACTACCATGCACGAAGGGACGCAACGTGTTTCCATGCATGGTGTACGAAAAGAATTAATTGAGCAGCAGTCAGCCTCTCTGGATATTCCAATACTATGGATGCAGCTTGGCGGGGACGGCTCAGAATATGATGATAAGGTGAGGGAGATACTTGAATTGCTGAAGGTGAAGAACATTCATACAGTAATTTTTGGGGACATTTATCTGGAAGACCTGAAAGAATATCGTTTAAATTTATTCGCCGGAACCGGAGTAGAAGCCGTTTTTCCATTGTGGGGGAAGGATACATCAGACTTAGTACAAAAAATAATTGATGATGGGTTTAAAACCGTAATCTGCGCCTGCCGGGAACAGAATAGAGATTGGGCTGGAAATACGCTTGATCTTGATTTTTTAAACAAACTGTCATCGGATGTAGATCCTTGTGGAGAGAACGGGGAATTCCATTCTTTTGTATATGATGGACCTATATTTAAATTTCCTTTAAAATGGGAAAAAGGAGAATGTCTGATCAGATCTTATCAGGTAGAGGGGGCTATCTCTTCTTTTTGTTTTCTTGACATTCTTCCGGTAAAGAACTAAGGGACTATTAGCTATGTTTTTTAGAAAAGGGGGGTAAATGAAAAGTTTGGTTGGGGTATTTGTTTTTTTTATGGCATTTGTTGTAATACCTGTTCAGGGGCAGGAATTACCCAATGTTCCTGAAACCACAGAGAATCTGGGAGTCACTGAAAGAGATATTGAAGGATTTGTAGAAGGAAGTGGTGCCTTTAACGACACCCCGCAGAATCCGGAATTAATGGAGGAAGATCAGCTATTAAGGGACCGGGATGTACATCATGAGTTTCCTAGCCGGTTTGATCAACCAGAAGAATTATTTAAAGAGGAAGATTGCTAGGTATGGATGAATTCCAGAGGTTTTTGTGAAGAGAGGGGAATGGTTAATTTGAAAATTGTTCCTCCGCCATTTCTGGGAAGGCATTCTATTGTACCTTCTAGCTTTCCCATTGCTTCTCTTACGATGTATAGGCCGAGGCCGGAACCCTGAGAATTCATTGATCCACGGAAAAACATGTCATATATTCTTGACTGCACTTTTGCATCTATGCCTAAACCATTATCTTCTATAACAACCAAAAGATTGTTTTCTTCTTTTGAAAATTGAACATTTAAAAATTGGTGTTCTATATAGGGGTTTCGGTATTTTATGGCATTGTCAAAAAGATTTTTTAGAATTATTTTTAACAAGCTTGAATCCATGGACTGTATGAGATCTGTTTTTAATGCTAATTTGTATTGAAAATCGGGAGATAAAGAGGGGTTCTGCTTGGTTGCATATGACCAGGCTTCCTGTGCGATTTCAGTAAGGTTTGTGAGGTGCTGTGTAATAGGAATTTCCTTAATGGTAATAATGTCAATAAGGTTCACCAGCGTATTGTCCAGCCTTTTAGTAGAATTTAGTATTAGGTCAAGATACTTTTTGGTCTGCTCTTCAGTAGTTTCTGCAAGGGCAATTTCAGCCAGCCCTGCTACAGAAGCCAAAGGGCCTTTGATGTCATGAGATGTTTTATATAAAAAAGTATTCAACTCACTGTTGGCAGTATCAAGTTGCCTTTTATATTTTTTTTGCTCTCTGATGTCTAAAATAAAAGAAACATATTGTTCATATTTTCTTAAATAAACGGAAGCGGTAAGTATGGGTATGGACTTTCTATCTTCCGTAAGAATCTCAATTTCCTTAATGCTTGACTTTCCGGATAGAATTAATTCTTTTTTAGTTAACTCTTTTGCAGTTATATGTGATTCAGGAATCTGATTTAACAGGTTTGATTTATGATTATTATGCTGACTTGTTTTAATAATATTCCAGAAAAGACTGTTGGCTTCCAGTATATTAAAATTATTATCAGTAATTACTATTCCGGCAAGATCCGATTCGAAAATCCCCCGGAACTTTGATTCACTTTTACGTATTAGGTTTTTGGATGACACCAATTGTTTTTTGTAAGAAATTAGCAGGTAATACAAAAAAAGTGATGTAAGAAGAATGAAAAACCAGCCTTTATAGGTTTGTATTTGTGTAATTCGCGCAGGATTCTCAATGCTGAGATCCAAAATATTGTCCGAGATAATGATCCACAATCCTCCCGTAATTAAATAAATAATTGTGATAAGTAAGGGAGAAAGTTTGATTCGGAACATAAGGCTATTTACAAACTTATCCTCAAAAATATGTCTAAATATTACATTTAAAAATTATTAGAATAAAAAAAAGCCGGAATTACCGGCTTATTTAAGAAGAACATGCTTCATGTTCTTTATTTGTTTCAGGGAAGCCCCCGTGCCTTTTATTACAGATATTAAATTGTTCTCAGTTACATTTACCTTAAGTTTGGTTCTTGCTTCAAGCCTTTTGTCGAGGCCTTTTAATCCGCTTCCTCCACCTGTCAGGTTTATCCCTTTTTTATAAATGTCACTTGCAAGTTCAGGAGGGCAACTTTCCAAGGTTTTAATAACACTCTCTTCAATCATTGATATTGATTTTTCCATGCACTGGGATATCTCAGGATAATTAACTTTAATTTCCTTAGGCAAACCGGTCATTAAATCTCTTCCGATGACAGCCATATCTTCAGGGCCATTTTCCATTTCAGGTAAGGCTGAGCCTATCTCCATTTTTATTTTCTCTGCTGTTCTCTCACCAATAAGAAGATTATGATTTCTTCTCATATAGTTAAGTATATCACGATTAAGAGCATCACCTGCAATTTTTAAGGATTGGTTCGTGACAACCCCTGATAAGGCTATTATGGCAATTTCAGTAGTTCCTCCACCAATATCAATAACTAAAGACCCTTCAGGTTCTTCAATATCTATTCCTATACCTATTGCGGCCGCCAATGGCTCATGAATCATGAATAAATCTTTAATACCGGCATGTTCCGCTGAATCTCTGACTGCCCGTTTTTCCACCTCTGTAGCTCCAAAAGGAATGCAGATTACCATTTTTTCGACGTTTTTAATAAGGGACTTTTTTCCGGTGGTTATCATGCCAATCATTCCACGGATCATAGCCTCTGCAGCATGGAAATTAGAGATAACCCCATCTTTTAATGGTTTAATGGTTTTAATATTTTCATGTGTTTTTTCATGCATTTCCATGGCTTTTCTGCCCACGGCAACAATTTCTCCTGTGATGCTATTTACAGCAATTATGGAAGGTTCATTTAGCACAATTTGATCATTATGCATGATGAGGGTATTAGCGGTACCAAGGTCAACGGCTATACCATTGCCAAAGAAATTTAAGAAACCCATTATTTTTTTGATTTTGTTTTTAAGAACAATGCTTCAGTTTGCTCCTCTAACATGGACTTCTTAATGAAAAGTTCGTTCTAAAATAAAAATTTATGAATAATGGCTTATTATTTTTTCATGGGATTCAAACGCATCCATAATTACCTGAGGTAGCTCTTCGAATGAAAAATTTGAAAGATCAAGTGCTACACCATTATCCTCAAAATATTTTATATATAAGCCCAATTGCATTGTAAAAGGCAGTTCCTCCAGGGAAACGTTTTTAAATAAGCTATGATTTTTTAACTCAGAATGAAAGAATAATAAAAAATCCTTATAGGCTTTAGGTGTCTGTAATCTAATATGTTCTGTTGACATTTAATTTCTATTTAACTTAATGTTGCGTTAAATTATAACTTTTTTTTCCGTAAAAAAAAGCCTTTGATTGTAAGTAAACTAACTTTTTAAAAATAAGTAATAAAATCTTACTAATTCAGCGGTTACCTTTTGAACTATAGTCAGGATATAGTGGATGGAATGGGTTAAATTATTGAAAACAAGATCTTAATATTTTTGATATTGTTTTTTTACACCCCTAGAGGTGTTTTTTAATACCATTTTTGTAATGTACTAAACTATATATTATATGAAGAAAATCTACTCTTATTCTTTAACACTTATTTTTTCTTGCTTGTTTGCTCAATCAATTTGGGCGCAGTGTCCAACTGATCTTGTCATTGGTCAGAATATTGTTTGTAACGGAGATTTTGAGGATGGTGATGAGTGTTTTATAACTGATTATACTCCTTTTCCTCCTGGAGATGGCAGAACCTGGTCTATACCGGATGATTATTATGTAGGAAGTAATTCAGCATTTTTTAACAATGCTTTTGCTGGTATTGGTGACCATTCGACCGGGACTGGAAATTTTTTGATGGTAGATGGTTCTTGTGATGATAGTCGTAGTGTATGGTGTCAGACGGTTGATATAATTCCAAATACCAACTACTATTTTTCTACCTTTATTACTTCATTGCATCCGGATTATCCTGCCAGATTACAATTCTCGGTTAATGGAGGAATGATCGGTAGTCCTTTTGATGCGCCGGCTACCGTGGGCGCCTGGGACTTTTTTGAAGAGGTTTGGTTTTCAGGGGCTGCAACTACCGCCACGATATGTGTTGAAAACTTAACCACAGCCGGTTGTGCTGATGGTAATGATTTTGGCTTGGACGACATCAGCTTTATTCCGGGTTGTGCTTTTGCAGATTTGGGTCCGGCTCCGCATTTGGGTGAAGACGTTACCATTTGTGGTGCGGGTTCTATTACCATTAATACAGGATTAACTCCTTCGGCCGGTATGGATATAAGCTGGAGTACAGGGGAAAGTGGTACCGGTATGGGTGCCCCTTATAGTATTCAGGTAACCTCTCCGGGGGTATACTCCATATGCGTTTCTGAAAACGGTTCTTGTATTAGTTCTGACATTATAGCAGTTTTTGATGAATATGAAATTAATCTGGGACCGGATGTTGAGTTATGTGATCCTGCCGTGGCTACGTTGGATGCAGGTTTTGAGGGTGTTGGTGTTACGTATCAATGGTATAGAGATGGTGTTCCAATACCGGATGCTGACAGTCGGACCTATATGGTTACAAGCCCTGGAGCATATAGCGTTATATCGGATGACCCGATATGTGGTGTTCAAACGGATGTAATAGATATTTCAACAAAAGCGGCAATACCTAATGGTGCTGATTTTTGTGGTGCCAATTCCGAAGTTCCATTATCTGTTTCTGGGCCGGGAGAATTTGAATGGTATAGTGACGCCTCAGGCGGCAGTTTATTAGGAGCAGGGCCTGGTTTTACCACACCGCCAATTTCCACCACTACCACCTTTTATGTAGAAGATGTTTCAAGTTTTACAGCCATTGCCGGACCAACAAGTCAGCCTTGTGCAGGTACGATTTCCGGTGGAGAGCGTGGAGCGATTATGTTTACAGCATATACCGATTTCACCTTGGTGTCTATAGATATTGTTCATGATAACCATGGAGGTGGAGGTACGGATAATTTTACAGTTGACTTATTATCTAATAACCCTACAGCCATGTGGTGTGGAAGCTGTTGTGGGGGAGGGTGTAATGTGGATGGACCCGGAACTGTTCTTAGTACCCATTCGGGAGGCTCTTTTCCAAGACCCGGTTCACCAACAGTAAGGACTCTGGAAGTAAATATTCCAATTACAGGTTCTCCGGCAGGTACAGTTTATTGGCTGAGGCTAGGCAACGGCCCAGCTGTGAGATATTTTAACTGTGCTGCTCCGGCTCCGGGATTTCCATACAATGACAACTTAGGAGGGGATGTTTTTCAGATAAATAAGTCTGTTTATGATAATAACCCTACAACCAATTATGGTATAATGTACAATTTTGTCGCTTCAGCAGGTAATAATTGTGCAAGGGTGCCTGTTACCGCCACCTATGATTGTACTACTCCGGTGGAACTAGTAGCATTTAATTTATCAAATGAGCATAAGGGTGTTTTGCTTTCATGGTCTACCGCTTCAGAAGTAAATGCTTCCCATTTTGTGGTCGAAAGATCTTATGATGGCGTTAATTTTGTGCCAATAGCTTCTGTAGACGCTTCTGGCAATAGTAATAATCGTATTGATTACCAGTTTCTGGATGAAAATGCATCAAACGGAGATGTATATTACAGATTAGTACAGGTGGATTCGGATGGTACTGTAAATGTGGGGCCTGTCAGACATATTCAGTTAAAAGGGGATTATGAAATTTTGATTCATCCTAATCCCAATTCAGGTATATTTTCCCTTAATATAAAAGCTCCTGCTAGTTCAGATATATCGGTTGACCTACTATCTATTCATGGTACCAAATTGCTTCATTATCAGACTACCTCTAACGGGTTATTTAATAAAGACATTGATATCCGTCATTTACCTCAGGGTGTTTATATTGCTGATGTAAAAATCAACGGAGAGCGTAATGTTCGAAAAATAATTAAAGATTAAAATGAAGAGGCCCGGTTTTTTAAGCCGGGCCTCTTTTATACTTTGATTTGGATTTCAACCATTGGATCAGATAACCATATCCCTGGAGCATAATTATTCCGGCTATTACCATCAAAGCTCCGATGATCTGGAATGAATTGATAACCTCTCCCAGGAATACCCAGGCAAGAAAAATAGTGGAAACAGGGCCAATGCTGCCTATAATGGATGCTTTTTCTGATCCAATAAGTTTTATTCCTTCCGATAGCATAAATGAAGGAACAACCGTTGATACAATGGCCATCAATAATGTATAAATATAAACCTGGTAGGGCAGGGTGAATAAAGTTCCGATGTCATTAATGCAAACAAAATGAATTAAGACCGTGATGCATGAGATGATCATTGCAAAAGCAGTAAACCGAACTGCGCCAAAAATTGGAATTAGTTTCCCACTTCCTATTAAATATACAGCATACGAAAAAGCACTTAAGAATATAAGAACACTCCCTTTCAACAGGCTCTTTTGTTCCATATTGAAGTCAGTGAGAATAACAAATATGATTCCCCCATAGGTCATACACAAAGCAATAATCTCATTGGATTTTATTTTTACTTTGAATAAAAAAGCAGAAATCAGAATAACCAGGGTAGGGTAGATAAACAAAATTAAGCGTTCCAGAGATGCACTGATATATTGTAGCCCCATAAAGTCCATAAGGCTTGAAAAATAATATCCGGCTATACCCAGTCCAACAATTAACAACCAATGGTTTCTTTCAGGCTTGGGTTTAGATTCATCCCTTTTACTAAGTAAAGCTATAATAAGGAAAAAAGGCAGCGAAAAGATCATTCTAAGAGCAAGAATTGATACGGCTTGTTCTTCAAAGCGGTAGGATAATTTTACCAATATGGCTTTGCTGGAGAATAAGATAGCTCCCGTGAAAATCAGCAAAAGCCCATAAAATTCTCTGCTTACTAAAAATTTATTTAATGGGTTCTTCATTTTGCTAGTTGTGGACAGATGTTTTGATATTTGAAAGTCCAAATAAACTGAGTAATATAGAGAGGGATTTTAAAGAATTTTAGCTCTTTACTCTTTCCATATATTGCCCGGTTCGGGTGTCAATGCGTATCATTTCTCCAATTTCAACAAATAATGGGACACTCACCTCGGCTCCTGTTTCAAGAGTAGCCGGTTTTAGAGTTTTTGTTGCCGTATCACCTTTTATACCGGGTTCTGTATACGTAACTTCAAGTTCTACGGTATGGGGTATTTCTGCATAAATAGGATTGGCTTCATCAAAGGACAATTTGACGGTCATGCCTTCCTTTATGAATTTAAGAGAGTCGCCAAAAAGCTCTTCAGGAATATTCAATTGCTCAAAAGTCTCGTTATCCATGCAAACAAGGGTGCTTTCTTCCTTATACAAGTATTGAAAGTCTTTGATTTCAACTCTCACAAAATCAATGTCTTCTCCTGCTCTGAAGCGATTTTCAACTAATTTTCCCGTTCTTACATTTCTCATTTTTACCTGATAAAATGCACGAAGGTTTCCAGGAGTTCTGTGTTCATAGTCAAGAACTACCACAAGTTCATTGTTGTATCGGATAAATGCGCCTTTGAATAGATCTGAGGTATTGGCCATGTTTCTTAAGGATATCTTGGGCCAAAGTTAAGGTTTGGGAAATTCTTTTTAAAGAAATCTTAATGTTTAATTGCCCTGACCTTTTCCATCGATGATTATTGCGTATACCGTGCCGTATAAAATTAACATCGTAGCAGCGGTAAAGTAATAACCCATGCAGATTTGTAAGCTGATAATAAAACTCAATACTAGAAAGTCAAATATTCTTCTCATTTTATTGGGTAGGTTTATTAATACTGGTAACGTAAGGATGTATGCTTAATTTTAAACGCAGGATTTTTTTTTCCGTTTCCTTTGGGAAAAAGATTGTAATAAAGTGTTGTAAGGTTTTTATTGAAAATTGCTAACAAAAGCAAGGTTTGTGGGTTTTATAAAAAATGATTTTTTTCGCAACTAAACTCCTGCGATTATGAAAGAACTAGAGATTGAATTGGAAAAAACTAAAAGGTTTCTTCACAAAATTCTTTATGTAGATTTTAATGTTATAACAATAAACCCAAAAATCCATCAATGGCACATGATGACATGGGAAAGTTTTTACAGGGAATTATTAAAAGAGAGGGTAGACCTTTATAAATGTCAACATAGAAACTGGAAGATATTTTTCAAGGGCCAAAAGAAAAAAATAAACCACCTTATGAGCCAGTTGGTGGAGAATATTGATAAAGGCCATTAAAAATCTTCGGTATTTTTTCGTTTGTCAGGTTTGTTGGATTTTTTTATTCTATTGTAACTAAAATATTTTTTTTTATGTTTAAGCCTAGAAGCCATGGCTTAATTATGAAGAAACTTGATAAATTAATTATATCGGCCTTTTTAGGGCCGTTTTTTCTAACCTTTGTTGTTGTGGTTTTTATACAGCTCAACCAAATACTGCAAAAATAAAATGATGATTTTATGGGGAAAGGGCTGGGCTTTTCAGTTTATGCTGAATTGATATTGTATTTCAGTCTGAATATGGTTCCTATGGCCTTGCCGCTTGCTATTTTATTGTCTTCTCTGATGACT
>JBKBXU010000021.1:0-25691 GCA_046313675.1 Cytophagaceae bacterium | reverse complement strand
TAGCCAAAACACTTTTTAAATGCTTTTGTAAAATTTTTTATGACTTGATAAGGTTGAAGAGGTATCATGTATACATGTACTAGACAAACCTTCTATTTGGTGTATATCGTCTAAAAAGTTTTATGCTGCTTATCGAAATGATTTTAATAACTGAAAGAACATTATGTTTCTTCGCTTACCGATTTTTTTTAATTCAATTGTTTACTTTTTTAAGCATCCGGCAGTAGCCTGTGCTGCCTTCTTTTTATTTAATCTTTGCTTAGCTTTTCAAAATCATTTATTTGCACAGAATGGAAATGACGGTAATGAGACCTCTGTAAATACAGAATCATTAGAGGTAAGCGGAAATGTCAGTAATGCTCTTTGTTATGGATCGGCAGATGGAGAAATTAGTTTCAATATTTCCGGAGGGACTTTGCCATATACGTTCAATTGGAGTAATGGCGTCAGCGGTTCTATACGTAATAATTGCTTTAATACAATTTCAATTACGAATACGGATATCCCTCTGAGCGATTTTCAGGTGCGGGTTAACTTGGATTTTTATGCAGGGATGAGCAGTGATTTCTCCAATGTTCGTTTTTCCGATACATCCGGTGTAACTCTTTATGATTACTGGGTTGAAAGGGTCGTTGAACAGACAAGTGCTGTTTTTTGGGTTAAAATCCCTTCTGTTCCCGAGGGTATTTCTTACATGAAAGTTTCTTACTGTAACCCGGAAGCTGTGTCTTTGAGCAATGGTTATGCCACCTTTGATTTTTTTGAAGATTTTGATCAGGGAACATTGGACTGGACTTTTGAGTGCCAGAACCGTCAGGCAGGGGAGAGCTGTGAGGGTAATTTGTCTACCGCTCAATTTGTTTCTCCTGAAAATAGTTTAAGGTTGAATGCAAGTTCGAGTTGTGGAACAACAACTAACGATGGCTTGATTAATATAGCGAAGAAAACCATTGTGCTTAGTCCGGGACAATATCAGGGGGATGTCTCGACCAGGCATTTGGTTTGTCTACAGAATGATTGTGAGGGATCGATCCGTCTGATTTCAAGAATGTATTATGGTGAAAATAGTCTTGGTGGTCATTGGGTTCGCAGAAGGAATTCCTGTGGTTGCAATTATACGAATTGGTTTGAAGCTCGTTTAGGGAGCTTTGAATCTACAGGAGAGCCCGAAGATCTTAAATTGTATTTAGCCATAGAGGATTGTGGAACAGGAAGTTTATGGCAGGATAATGTGAGAATTAGGAAATTTTCTCCTTCAACTCCTGTTGTTGTAGTTGGTCCTCCTCAATACCTTACTTTATCCGGGCTGGCGGCTGGAGAATACAGTATAAATGTATCGGATGCTAATGGAAATATCTTCAGCAAAAATTTTATTGTTGAACAACCAGAATTGCCTGTAGGTGTGGATGGATTTGCCTGTGAGGAGGGATCTGTTCTTTTAACTGCTTCAGGTCAGTATAATACATTTCGTTGGTATGCTACAACTGAAAGCGAAAGCGTTCTTGGTGAGGCAGAGGCCTTTTTAAGCGAAGTGTTGGACAGCAGTACTGATTTTTATGTATCCGGTGTGGGTATAAATTCTTGTGAAAGTTTCCCGAGGGTTAAAGTGATGGCAGAAATCAATCCTATTCCTGCCATGCCTGAAGTCTTTGATACCATCAGGTGTGGCCCAGGACAGGTAAAAATAGTGGCACAGGGGTCAGCAGATACGTATAACTGGTATGGGAATGCGGAAGAGGAAAGCCCTCTTTCCTCAGGGAGTACCTTTTTAACACCTCATATTAGTGACTCAGGCACATTCTATGTTTCCAGTCTAAGCAAGGGATGTGAAAGCGAAAAAGTACGCTTTAATGTCTATGTTAAAGCCGTTCCACAGGGTACGTTGGAAGGAAATAATGTGGTGTTACCAGGTGAAAGCTCCGGAGTAGTAAACCTTGATCTGATGGAGGGAGAATTTATCCGATGGGAAGTTTCTCATGATAGTTTATTTTCGAATATGGCTGTTTATCCGGAATCAGCTTTATCCTTTTTTAAGGATAACATGAGAAAAACAACGTATTTTAGAGCCGTTATAGGTTCAGGTTTCTGTCCGGATGTCTACAGTAATACGGTGAGGATAAGGGTCAATATTCCTCCTGAATGTAATGCCGATACTGCTTACATATACAGTGGAGCTGTTTTGACCTCAGATTTTAGTCTGCTCGATAACGATAGGGATCATATCCTGGAACCCCTTCAGATTGTTCCTGTATATGGCTATGATACAAAATATAACGGGAATATTGACGTGGATCAATTTGGTTTTTTTACCTATGCTTCATCTGGAGATTTTATAGGAGTTGACTCCATTAACTACAAAGTTTGTGATATTTATCCTCCCCGTGTAAGGCAGTGTTCTTCCTGTCCTTTGTATTTAATAGTCGCAGAAGAAGCGTCTTATGGAATGGTGGTATATACAGGTATTTCTCCAAATGGAGATATGTTGAATGATGAATGGATTATAGAAGGTATAGAAAAATATCCTCACAACAGAGTGAGTGTCTTTGACCGATGGGGGAGTATTGTTTTTGAAACTAATGCCTATGATAATCAAAATAATGTGTGGTATGGAAATTCAAACAAAGGCATACGTTCAGGTGGTGATGAGCTTCCTTCCGGGACGTACTTTTATGTAATAGAATTGGAGGAAGGGAAACGTTTATCAGGATATGTAGTTCTTAGCCGGTGATTTTATATCAGGTGTTTTAGTTGAATAATTATTTAAAGTAACTCATGAGGAGTTTGTTTCATGTACTAGTTCCGGTTGTGGTAATGCTTACCCTCATGAGCAGGGAAAGCAATGGCCAGCAGCAACCTCTTTTCTCTCAGTACATGTTTAATGGGTTGGTGTTAAATCCAGCTTATGCAGGCAGTCAGGAATCCCTAAGCCTTATTGCCCTTACCCGGAAGCAGTGGGCAGGTTTTGATGGTTCTCCTTCTACCATGACCTTGTCTGCACATACACCCTTAAGGAATGAAAAAATCGCTTTGGGCTTTACATTTATGAATGACCAAATTGCCCTTACCAGCCAGAACGGATTTAATGGTATTTTTGCCTATAGAATACAAACCGGAGAAAAAAGCACCCTAGCCTTTGGTTTGCAGTCCGGAATAGTTCAGGTTACAACAGATAACCAAAATCTTCTTTTAAGGCATTCTAAGGATCCTTCATTTGGGATGGATCAGCGAACGCTTTTGCTTTTAAATTTTGGAACAGGGATATATTATTATACCGACGTTTTTTATACAGGCTTATCTGTACCACAAATTATTAATCAGGAGGGGTTTCAGAGAAGGCAGTATTTTTATACCGCAGGCTATGTTTTTACAGTTTCCCCTGATGTGAAACTTAAACCGTCCACCCTGATTAAAATTATGTCAGGCGTTCCCGCACAAGTAGACCTTAATGCAAATGCGTTGTTTTGTGAGGTTTTATGGTTTGGGGTGTCTTATCGTAGTTTTTCTTCACTGACATTTCTTACACAAATACAGGTCACGGATCAACTTCGGATAGGTTACTCTTATGATAATCCTGTAAATCGCTTAAAAGCTGTGCTCAACGGTTCTCATGAATTTGTTCTTACCTACAATTGCACTTTTTTTGGTTCAAATATTGTAAGCCCCAGATATTTTTAAAATGAGAAGAGTAATTGGCTATATTGTTTTTGCTCTATTCTTTTGTTCGGAGGGTGATGCCCAGAATATATTCTCTACGCTGAAAAATCCGTTGAAACTTGCTGAAGAGAAGTATCGGAAATCAGACTTTATACAAGCCATTCCTCTTTATTTAAAAGCTCTGGAAAAAGATACCTCTGGTTTTTATATAAAAAATAAAATCGCCGATTCATACCGTAAGCTCAACCGGCCTTTAGAAGCAGCAGAATGGTATGCCAGGGTTGTTACTGATACCAATGCCTCTTCGGAGGTTAAACTTTATTTTGCCCAGGCTTTAATGGCTTGTGGAAAGCTGGAAGAAAGCAGAAAATGGTTTTTACTGTACAATTCCGAGATAGAAGGCCAGGATCTTGGTGTTAGGAAATTAAGAGGTATTGAAAAACGGGAATCTTTTTTGGAAGATTCTTTAAATTATTTTATTGAGATACTCCCCATAAACTCTTTATCCTCAGATTTCGGTCCGGTTTTATATAACAATGGCTTAGTTTTTTTATCATCCAGAAAGTATAGTTTCGGTCTTCATAAATTGAGTTCAAGGGATAATAATGCCTTTTTCAAAATGTTTTATAGCTCTTTGTCTGGGGAAAACCACTTTTCTAAACCTGTATTGTTTGATAATGGACTGGATTATTCACTTCACTCCGGGCCTCTTGTTTTTTATGAAGATGAACGCAAAATGATTTTTACCAGAAACGCTTCTTCCGGTATTAGGACTGGAAAAAAAGAATCAAATCGGCTTGTATTATACTCTGCAGAAAAAAAAGAGGGTAAATGGATAAATATTCAACCTTTGCCAATAAATAGTTTAACATATTCTGTAGGGCATCCGGCAATTAATCAAGATGGTACTGAGTTGTTTTTTGTTTCTGATATGCCTGGGGGTTATGGTGGTACAGATTTATATAGATGTTCCTTTGATGGAAATACCTGGTCAGAACCTATAAATCTTGGAGACCTTAATACTGCCGGAGATGAAATGTTTCCCTATTTTGATCATGAAAACGATGTACTCTATTTTTCTTCCACTGGCTATGAAGGTTTGGGTGGCCTGGATATTTACAGGGTTCAGAGGATAAATGATCGCTGGGGTGAAATTGAAAATTTAGGCGTTCCAATAAATTCAAGCCTGGATGACTTTGGGATAAGTTTAAAAGAAGGAGGGAGGGAAGGGTACTTTAGTAGTAACAGAAACGGAGTTGATAATATATATTTATTCAAGACCATAAGCATTCCTGTTCAAGGTATAGCAGAATCCTTACCTAAAAAAATGCCTTTACAAGACGCAGAACTAAGGTTTTATTATAAAGAAAAAGAAGTGGTTCATGTAAAAAGTGATGCAAATGGTCGTTTTTTTGTGGAGCTTTCCCCTGGGAAGAAGTATAAATTAAAAGCTTTTAAGGAAAACTATACGATCATAGAGCAGGAGATTCTGATGCCACAATCAGTGCCTGATGTTCCTCAGGTAATGCTGTTGGAATTTGAAAAAGAGCACAAGTCCTATGTTAAAGGAATTGTTAAAGGTTCCGGGTCTGAAGTGATGAAAAATGTACTAGTATACTATCATGAAAAAGGTTCTGATATAGTAGATTCATTGGTCACGGATGCTTACGGAGAATTTACATGTCAGATTGATTTAGCTAATGAATATCTGTTTTTGGCCAGTAAAGGTTCATATTATGGTATTGTAAGTCTAAAAAATAGTGGTGGTAAAAAGTATTCTGTCTTATATTATGTCAATATTGAGATGGACAAACATGAGTGGGAGCCAATAACTGTGGTAGTTAAAGATTCTGCTTGGGCAATTCCAGACGCAAAGGTAACTGTTCGTGAAGAGTTTTCAGGTAAGGAATTTAATGTTATTACGGATAAAGACGGGAAGTTTTCTTTTAATTCAGCAACGTATGAAACCTATGAGATTTTTGTAGACTGTGGAGAGAAAAGAGCTTATATGAAATTAAAAGGATCAGATAGGAGGAAGAAAGAAATTCTTCCTCTTTATCTTGAGTGATTTTTAAATCATTGTTGTCCGGGAAAATATTTCTGAGGAATTTGAGAAATTGTACTATAATTTTGCTTTTTCTTTTCCCCGACAGGTCTTGCTTGTCCAAAAAAAGAAAGAAAAAAAGACACCATTCCGATAGGCCTTTCGCAAGAAAAAAACGGAGAGAAAACGTAAAAACCTTATTGTACAGTGTTTGAGCAAGGGATGGCATACGTTTGGAAGGACTGAGCGTAAACAAAATGTCCCTTAGGATATTTTTAGCGAAAAGCCGGCATGCAGGGAAAGCCCACGAGAACCGTACGTACGGTGGAGGTAGACCTGCTGGGTAGAGGTGCACCTCATCGCTTAAAAGCGGTGAGGCCGTCTACTCGATTGTACGCAGACTCTTTCTTTGTTAAGACTTATTTGCTTTCTTTCCTAGACTTATTTGTTGTTACTTGGGCTTGTTTATCAATTAATAGTTTATTAACATCAATTGAAGGTAAGATATACTTACCAAAAGGTCCATTTGCAGTTGTTATAGTAAGATTGTTCCGCAGACTGTTAATGCAAATATTTAATCCTGATACATGGAGAAGATTGGATTTTTCTTGATCCGTTAATTCATCCTGTTTGTCAAAAGAAAAAATGCAAACGCCTTCAATAAAAAGAACATAACCAGGAAAAGGTTTTTCTAAATCATTAATATTAATTTTAGTGAAAAGCTGGAATAAATTTTCACTAATATTTTTAAAGGAAAAGTCAATATCTATATTATAATTATTTAATATTTCAGAAATATCAACATTTTTATCATCCTGAGGCTCTATAAAATGGTATGAATGATTTAAAAGGAAGAAATTTTGTAATACCAAAGGAGATTTATAAGCTTTCATATCTAAGCCGCCGTTATATTTTTAGACAAATCAAAAGAATCACAACATTCATCCGAATCAGAATAATCAGGTTTCCTATACCCCCAAGATCCTTCAGGTTCATTAAGTATGCTTTGTAGTTTTATTTGATTGGTCATTCCTTTATAATCCAAAGAATTGAAATGTGCTTTAATTTCAAAAGTTATATTAAATGCTTTTTGAATTTTTGCAAGTAAAGGAAAATTTATTAGTTTATCACCTGAATAAAGTTGAGAAATGAAGCTAGTTGATTTCCCTAGAGCCTCTGCTAAATCTTTTTTCTTCAATTTAGGTCCATATACATAAGACTTTTCAATCTCTTCTAAGAATTTTAGCATTAACATTTGGGCATCATGTCTTAGCTCTTCTTCCTCGTTAGTAAAAGAAAAAATATCCTCAAATTCTTTTGAAACTTTATATTTCTCATTTAATTTCATATTCGTACCCTCCAATTTTATTTATAATAGCTATTTCCTTAGAAGATAAATTATTAGACTTCTTTTTTTCATGTACAACAGCTGTAACTATAATATGTGTTCCTTCATCTGACTTGATTTCTTTGCAATATATTCTATCATTCTCTTGTCCTTTAAAGAACTTCATTGCAGTTACATCTTTACTCTTTTCATTAATATCTTCTTTGTCATAAACCTCAGTATTCTTATGGCCTCCAAGTATTATATCTGAAATAAACTTAAACTTCTTCTGATGCCTGCTATCCTTTCGAATGTAATCTAATATCATTTTTCTATTTTCTGAATCTATGTAGATAGCTCTTTTGCCATCCTTAGAAGAAATCATATGTTCACACTTTCGGGGCACAAATGTATATTAATTAAACGATAGATTACAAAGAATGTTATAAAAAATTAAGCTATAGGTTAACTTTTGGGCTTTGTACTGATTGATTGAACAAATTAACATTTTTAATTTAGGATTACACAGACAACTGTTGGAGCCATCTGTAAAGATTTTCCACGTCTTTCTTTTTGCATAGTTCGGTTCCAGAGTTCATGGTGGCAGCCGTACCGCAGGCAATGCCATACTTTACCGCTTCTTTATGGGACATGCCTTTGGAAAGGCTAAGCACCATTCCTGCAACCATACTGTCTCCTGCACCTACCGTACTTCTCTTTTTAACAGAAGGGGCAGGAAGATGAAAGATGCCTTCTTTTTTGGATGCCAGCAAAGCACCTGCCGGACCCAGAGAAACAGCCAGTATTTCGATGTTGTAATTTTCCAGTACCTCTCTGGCGCCTTGTTCCTGTTCTTCACCTGTAAGTAGTTCTCTTCCTACAATTCCCTGAAGTTCTTTTAAATTAGGTTTTAATAAATAAACCTTTTCATTAAGGACTTCAGTAAGAGAATCCCCTGAAGTGTCCACCACATATTGAATGTTATTTTCCTCAGCTTTTCGAGCCAGGCGTGCAAAAAAATCGATGGGCGCTCCCAGTGGCAAGCTTCCGCTGGCAACCAGAATTTCAGCACCTAACTTTGGGTTTGTAGCTTCTTCGATAAAAGTTTCCAGCTCTTCTTTTGTGAGTTCTGATCCGGGAAAAACAAAGCGGAACTGTCGATTGGTAGAGTTTTCTACAACTATAAAATTTTCCCGGTTCCAGTTTTTTGTTTCTATGGTATGTTGTTTAACATCTTCCCTGTTTAACAGCTCTTCCATAAGTTGGCCTGTGGGGCCTCCTTTTGGATACACGGCTATTGCTTCGCCCCCCAGCTTTTTTATTGCTCTGGCAACATTAATTCCGCCTCCTCCTGGCTCAAATACAGGGTCACTGCACCGCATTTTGCTTTCAGGGTAGACGTGTTCAATGGTGGTGCTTTTGTCAATAGCAGGGCTAATGGTGAGGGTAACTATTTTTTTCATACGTATAAAAATTAATCAACTTCCAAATATTCCAAAATGTCAGCCAGTTCGTCGAAGGTTTTTAGTCCGGGCTTTATTTCATCTCCACCTTTAAGAGAAATCCCCGTAGGTGCGATGGTGTTTAAAATTACTTCAAGATTATCATTATTAATTCCCGAGCCTATAAAAATCTTCCACTTGCTACACCAATCTTTTACTAATTCTTTTTGAAGTGAAATGTCGGAAATTTCATCATTTTCAATAAGAAAGCCCTCGACATTTTGTTCATTGTCAGAAAAAATTTTTTCACATTGTTCAGGTGTGTTGATGTTAATTTTAACTTTTAGTAAGACAGGAATGCTTAAGTTTTCTGTTTTTCCATTAACCCGGTTAAGCAGGACTACTTCAGGGTCTGTTTCTTTGATCAGGTTATGCGTGGTTTCGTTCAGCTCATCTACTTCCGCTGCAATTTTTACTCCGGCAACCCATCCGGCTATTTCTTTTACTTTTGAAGGAGTTACATGGTTAGGCAAGGTACTGTCTATGCAAAAGCCCAGAAGGTCAACCCCCATGCCCGCACAATACCTCGCATCGCTGAGGTTGTTGATGTTTCTTACAAATACACTTGTTTTTAAAGCCATTGTATTCAGGAATAATTATGCATCAAAAATAAGGCCTATAAGCCTAAATTAACAAATAAATTATGCATTAGTTAATTTAATGTTTGATCACATATTTTTATATTTGTAGCCGAACCTAAATTATTTTTTATGGCAGTATTGCAATCAGAAGATTCAAATTTTCAGGAGTTGTTAAATAACAACAGCAAGGTTATCGTTAAATATTATGCAGACTGGTGCGGGAACTGTCGCTTGTTTAAACCAAAATTCAGACGACTATCCGAAGATGAACGGTTTTCAGGAATTGTTTTTTCAGAAGTAAATGCTGAAACAAATCCTGAAGCTAGAAAGATGGGTGATGTAAACAACCTTCCAACCTTTGCCATATTCAGGGATGGAAAGTTTGTTGAGAATGTTTGTGCAAGCAAAGAAGAAATTGTTGTGGAATTAATAAATAAACTTTAATATACTATATGAAGATTCCTGCCATCAAAAAATTAGTTGAAACATGTAATTCCAAAGACCTTATTCAGGCTGAAAATGACCTTGTTGAAGGAAAAGACCTGGCAATTGAAGTAGAAGGTGGTGATGAGGGAGAACAGCTTACTCATATAATTGCTGCTTTGTGGATCATGGATGAAATGCGTTCCAGAAGTATTGATTTTAAGGAAGCACTTAGGGAATATACGAAGAAGGTGCGAGAGTCTATAAGCTAAAAGCCTTGTATTTTATAAAATCCATTTACCTTTGTTAATTAAAAGGTATCTATTTATACCGGAGTTTGTTCCGGTATATTTTTTTAGGCAGGAAAGTTTGCGCAAATTTTCAAAAAAATATAATGAGTAAAAAAGGTAGGGTTTTGGTAGCCATGAGCGGTGGAATAGATAGTTCTGTTGCTGCAGTTATGCTCCATGAAGAGGGGTATGAGGTCATTGGTATGACCATGAAAACATGGGACTATGCTTCCTCGGGAGCCTCAAAGAAAGAAACAGGCTGTTGTAGCCTTGATTCAATAAATGATGCCAGAAATATAGCGGTAAGCCTGGGTTTTCCTCATTATATCTTAGATATAAGGGAAGAGTTCGGTGATTATGTTATCAATCATTTCACCGGAGAATATCTTGAAGGCCGCACACCCAATCCATGTGTGCTTTGCAATACCCATATCAAATGGGATGCCCTTCTGCGCAGGGCTGATAAGCTGAATTGTGATTTTATAGCTACAGGGCATTATGCCAGGCTTAGAAATGAAAATGGCAGGTATGTCATATCAAAAGGGCTTGATGAAAATAAAGATCAGTCATACGCCTTATGGGGCGTTTCTCAGCAAAGTTTAAGCCGTACCATCTTTCCTTTGGGGCATTTGAGGAAAACTGAGATACGGAATTTTGCCATAGAAAAAGGCTTTATGGAATTGGTGAATAAATCAGAGTCCTACGAAATATGCTTCGTTCCTGATAACGATTACCGTGGATTTTTAAAAAGAAGGATACCGGGACTGGAAGAACAGGTGAGGGGAGGCGAATTTGTGCTTGAAGACGGAACCGTGGTTGGGAATCATGAAGGGTATCCATTCTATACTATTGGGCAACGAAAGGGTTTAGGTATTGCTTTAGGTTATCCTGTATTTGTGTCTGAAATTCAAAAAGATAATAATAGGGTTGTATTGTCGTCACTTGAAGGCTTAAAACGGGATGGAATGTGGGTTAGTAAATTGATTATGGGGAAATATTCAGACCTTTTAAATAAGAAGCAAGAAAGTATTACCAAGGTACGTTATAACGACAAAGGGACTCCTGCGGTAATTGAGCAGAAAGGAGACAAGGTGGAGGTTCTTTTTAAAGAAGGTGTTTTAGGGATAGCTCCCGGACAAGCGGCCGTTTTTTATGAAGGGGAAGACGTAATAGGTGGAGGATGGATTGAATCGAGTTTCAGACAATCAGAACATGAATAAATTTTTCAGTATTTTTCTCTTTTTAATTATCACCAGTTTTATCTGGTCTTGTAAGCCCGATAAATTGGATCCGGAGCAAATAGACATAGGATATGATTATTATCCTGTTGAAGAAGGGAAATACTGCATTTATGAAATTGAGAAAACTGAATTTGGTGCTGCAACCAGAGAATTTAGTAACTATCAATTAAAAGAAGTCATAAAAGATACGCTTCATCTCGGTGGTCAGGTCATTCATCGGCTCGAACGTTTTTATCGTGAAAGCGCTGATTTACCTTGGAAATCACAGCCTGATTCGGTCTGGACACTCCAAAAAACGCCAGGGCAGATCATTAGAGGTGAAAATAATTTCAGATATATAAGGTTGGTATTTCCTATTGAAGAAAATATAAAATGGGATGGCAATTCTTTAAATACCATATCTGCTGAAGAATACAGAATGCGTAAAATGGACCAGCCTCTGACTTTAGGAAATCAATATTTTCCCAAGACGATTAGCGTTCTTCATAAAGGAGATTCCAGTCTTATAGGTAAAGAATATAGAGAGGAAGTTTTTGCCAGGGGAGTAGGTTTGGCGTATAAGGTTACCGAAATAATAGAATATAAGAATACCGGAGGGCTTATAGGGACAGATACAACAGGAGGAGTGCTTTATTATCAGAAACTTATTGGGTATGGTAAGGAATAGGGCAATACTATTCTTTCTTTTCTTTTGCGTATCATTTCAGGGTTTTTCCCAATCCAGAAAGCACCTGGTTTATTTTACCGACAAATCCAATACACCTTATTCCGCCTTACATCCTGAGGACTTCTTATCTGAAAGGGCTATTGAACGAAGATTTTTATATGAAATAGCCATAACGGAGGAAGACCTTCCTGTAAATCCAGCTTATATTGAAGGTGTTAATGCAACAGGTGCCACCGTTATTTATTCGTCCAAATGGTTTAACGCCTGCCTTGTCCAGGCTACCGAGGATCAGCTTTCAGAAATTAATTCATTGCCTTATGTAAAAAACCTGGAAAGGGTTAAGAGGGACAAACGTATGCAGCTTGAACCAAAACCTGTACAAACAGAGTCGGAAGGCTTTGTGAAGAGTGTTTCTGGCACAGATAACAGCGCTTTTGGAAATACCTATAATCAGGTGGCTATGATGAATGTTGACAAGATGCACAGAGATGGGTTTAAGGGCGATGGAATTGTTATTGCAGTTATGGATGCAGGATTTAACAATGTCAATCAGTTGGATTTTTTTTCCCATCTGTACCAAAATAATAAAATTTTAGGCACCTACGACTTTGTGGACAATGAGATTAATGTTTATGACGATCATTCACATGGGACGCATGTATTATCTCTGATAGCAGCCTTTAAAGAGGGTGAAATAATAGGAACTTCCTATGAATCTGGGTTTTACCTGTTTCGTACCGAGGATGTAGCTTCTGAGTTCCAGATTGAAGAAGTCAATTGGCTTATTGCTGCCGAATATGCTGACAGTGCCGGCGTGGATATTATTCAAACCTCACTAGGATACAACACCTTTGATGAGCCTGCCATGAATTATTCCTACTCTGACCTGAATGGGCAAACTTCTATTATATCGATAGCTTCTAACATTGCTTTTTCTAAAGGAATATTTTTAGTTTCCAGTGCAGGAAATGAAGGGAACAAAGCATGGCGTTATGTTACCATGCCTGCAGATTCAGATAATGTACTTACTGTGGGAGCTGTTAATTCGCAAGGAAATTATGCGGCCTTTAGTTCTATAGGGCCTACTGCTGATGGACGGATTAAGCCTGATGTGGTTGCCCAGGGGGCTTTGGTTTATCTGGGACATGTATCAGGAAATGTAACTACCGGCAACGGTACCTCATATTCAGCTCCTTTGGTAACGGGTTTGGTAGCAGGTTTATGGCAATCGTGCAGAGAAGTGTCAAACCAGGAGCTTTTAGAAGTAGTAAGGGCATCCGGACACCAGGCCGGACAACCTAATAACAGGCTGGGGTACGGTATTCCTAATTACATTAAGGCTAGAAATATGCTCAAGGGGCTGGATGATGATGAGCAGGTGCAAGCCATCGCCGCAGGGCCAAATCCTTTTGGGTATGAAGATTTTACGGTATATATTCCTGCGAAAGAATCACACACTGTGTCTATTTATGTTTATGATGTCAAAGGTGTGAAGGTTGATGAATTTTCAGGCATGGCTGAAGAACCCTATACAAGTTTTAGAATCAATTCTGCCGCTTGGTCTCCTGGAATGTACATGGTTCAGGTTGTTTCCGGAACAAAGAGGCGCTTGTTTAAAATGGTCAAAGTCACTAATTAAAAAGAGCCTCCCGTATAGCTTTTGTTTTTAAAAGAACCTCCTCGTATTCCCGTTCAGGATCTGCATCATAAGTAATCGCACTGCCTGCCTGAAAAGACAGATAGTTGTTTTCTTCATTATACAGTATACTTCTGATGACTACATTGAAATCAAAATCTCCGTTCGCTGTAATGTAGCCGGTTGCCCCTGAAAACAATCCTCTTTTACTTTGTTCGAATTCTTCAATCAGTTCCATTGCCCGTATTTTAGGTGCGCCGGTCATGCTTCCCATAGGAAATGCGTTTTTAAGTGCTTCTATCCATGGTAGATCGGGCTTTATGGCAGAGGTAACGGTAGAGATCATTTGGTGTACGTGGCTAAAGCTGTAAATTCCAAACAGCTCTTCAACAACTACCGAGCCTGGAATAGAGCTTTTGGCTAAATCGTTACGGCACAGATCAACGATCATCATATTTTCAGCCTGCTCTTTTTCGTTGTTTCTCAAATATTCTTTTAAGTCTTCATCCTCTGCCTTTGTATTTCCCCGCCGGACAGTCCCTTTTATTGGCTGTGTGATCAAATGCTTGCCTGTCTTCTTCAAAAACCTCTCAGGAGATGCTGAAATCAGGATGTTGGATTTGTTTTTCAACAATGAAGAGAAGGGCATAGGGGAAAGCTTGTTGAGTTTTTCGTAAACATCGAGGGGATTTATTTTTGCGCTTTCGGTAAAGAATTCCATACAGAAATTGAGCTCATATACATCCCCTTCCACAATGTGTTGCTTAATACGCTCAACGGTTTCTAAATATTTTTCTTTACTGATTCTGCTTTTAAGTTCATTAAGTTCGGTTCCTTGCTCGGTATTCATTTCCATGATCTGGATTTCCCTGAATATAGTCTCAGGATGCTCTGAGATAATACGGAGGCCTTCTTCTTCAAAATGAATTACCGTATCCGGATGGAAGAAAAACATATCCGGAAAGTGGACATAATCAGGGTTATTGCTTTTGAGGTTTTCAAGCTCATTTTTCAGGTCATAGGCAATGTATCCAAAGATGGGGAGTATTGTGTTCTTGTGGAATTTTGAAAGTGCTTCAAAAGCATTCCCGGAGTTTACAGACAGGTGTTTGCCCGATCCAAAAGCGATGGTTTTTGGAAAAGCACCATGAGGAAAGCTCATGGTGTTTCCATTAAGAAGCATGGCATAGTCCTCTAAAAAAGCTCTTTGTAACGCTTTTTGAAAAAAAAATGACGTTTTGTCTACCTGAAAGATACGTTCTTGCATGTTATTTCTTCAACTCACTCAAGGCTGCTTTTGCCTTGTTGTCTATGCTGTTCTTGTATTGGTGATTTTTGTATGAAAGAGCTAAGTTAAAATAATTTCGGGCCTCTTCAATGTTATTTTCTTCTTTGAAAATGTATCCTAGCTGCAGTGCAGAATTAGGGGCGAAATAATAGGGGAGTGCACCGGATTCTTCTATGGTTTTTAAATACATGTCCCTGGCTCGTTCAAGTTCATGTGTTTTATGATAAATGCGGGCATAGCGGTAGTAGTATTCTATTTTATCCCGACTGCTTATTTTCTGATTAACCATAGAACTAAGGCTGGTTTTGGCTTTGGAATAATACCCTCCATCCGTGTATAGGCGGGCTTCCATTAATGCTTTGTGAGGGAAATCTCTGTTCTTGGCAAAGTTGTCTGCATACTTATCGGCATCATATATTGCTACTCCATTCTGTATAACTTTAGCTAAAGATTCCTCTGCTTCTTTATCATTGTTGCTTAGCCAATGGGTTAAAAAAATGCGGTAATAGGTGTCTTTTATAAAGTTTTTACCTTTGTGTTCTTTTAGATAGATGTTAAAATTGATTCTAGCCTTGTTATATTCTCCCTTGTTTAAATAAACCATTCCGGTCATATAGTGAAGGAAAGGTAATGCCATGTATTGATTACCCTTGGGTATCGACTCTATGACTTCCAGTGCCTGTTCGTTATAGGATTCCTTAAGCAAAACTGAGGCATACATAAAATTAATAAGCAGGTTGTCCTGATTCTGATCTTTTAGGTTTTTAATTGAGCTTAAGGATGTCTGTTCGGAATGAAGTATATAGTAGTCAACGCCCAGTCGGATCATACGGGCTTCAAGTTTATAAACCGGATCCTCTTTAATGACCTTGTCGAGCATGGCTACTCCGTGATTGATGCTTCCATACATTCCTGCCAGGCTTGCTACCCATGAATATTTTTCAGGTATAGAACCTATGAGTACATTAAGTAATCCCAATGATTTTTGATTAGGGGTAAAATCTGGGTATTTCTTTTGGTTTTCTTCCAAGAGCTTATAGGCTTGTCGTATGCTCCAGACTGCACCCAGGTCATCACCAAATTTCATTTTTACAAATGCCCATTGCAGTTTAATTTCAGCTTGGGTAAACAGGTAATACGGTGACTTGTTACTAAGTTTTTTAATTCTTGAAAGCCTTACTTCTTCATTAGGTGCCAGCGTTTTATATAGCTCAGGATCTTCATTGATAAAAAGTTTTAATACATCAGCGTAATTTTGAAGATAAATGGCTATACCATCCTTTGGATTGTGATCCAGTTGTTCTTTGATGTTATTTTCGGCAGAAGGAAGTTTTAATTTTAGAAGGTCTGCGTAAGCGTTTTTGGTAAGAAGGGTGAACTGGAAGTGTGTTTCCGATTCCTTGGGAGTGCCGTGAAGGAGGGAAGGATTTAATAAAAAGATGATAAAAAAAGGGTGGAAAAAATAAACCACCCTTTTTTTTATACAATACCAATGATTGCTCACAAATAATTATTTTTTTATTGTTTCCAATACAGGCGCATCAACATCAGCAAGAATTCTTCCACAATGCTCACACACAATAATCTTCTTTTTCTCTCTGATATCTCCCTGTCTTTGCGGAGGCACTGTATTAAAACATCCGCCACAAGCGTCTCTTTTTACAGGAACGACAGCCAGGCCATTATTCGTATTGTTTCTGATTTTATTATAAGAAAGCAATAGTCTTTCTTCGATTTGTTTGCTGGCTTTTTCTCTTTCTTTTACCAACAAAGCTTCTTCTTCCTTGCTTTCGCTGATAATTTGGTTCAGCTCACCCTTTTTATTTTGAAGGTCTTTGTTTCTTTCATCAAGAACCTTTTGAGCATCTTCTATTTCTTTATTTTTATTCTCAATTTTTACGTGAGCTTCTTTTATTCTTTTTTCTGAAATTTGGATTTCCAGGTTTTGAAGTTCAACCTCTTTGGTTATAGCATCGTACTCGCGGTTGTTTCTCACATTCATTTGCTGCTCTTCATATTTTTTGATGAGCTTTTCCGCATCTTTCATTGCCTGCTTATTTCTGCTAATTTCTTCTTGCAGGTTGTTGATGTCGGTTTTGAATTTCTCCATCCGGGTTTCATATCCTGCCAGTTCATCTTCAAGATCTCTAACTTCTTCAGGTAGATCTCCTCTGATTTTCTCGATTTCAACGATTTTGGAATCAATTGTTTGCAGTTTAATAAGGGCTTCAAGTTTTTGTGCTACTGTACTTTCCATTTTCAGAAATAACTTATGGGGTTAGTTATGGTATTTGATAAAATGAGTGCAATATTAGTGAATTTTTTTATTAAAATCTCGTATATTAAATCTTTAGTAAAAACTTCACTTTCATAATGGCCAATATCGGCTATTATAATATTGTTCTCGGCGTCAAAGAATTCATGATATTTAAAATCTGATGTTATAAAGATGTCTGCTTTTTGACGAATGGCTTCTTTAAGTAAAAAACTTCCAGATCCTCCGCAAACGGCTATTTTTTTTATGTCCCGATTGATAAGAGCGGTGTGTCTTATGCAACTAAGGTTCATTTTCTCTTTTAAATAGGTAAGGAAATCAGTTTCCTTCATGGGCTTGGCCAATTCACCGATCATTCCTGATCCAATATAGGCTTCCGTATTATCTAAGGAAATAATATCAAAGGCTGGTTCTTCGTATGGGTGTGCCTGCAGAAGTGCTTTTGATATTTGCGATTCTTTGTAAGAAGGGAAAATTACTTCGGCACGGATTTCTGCAACATGTTCCAGGGTTTCTGCACTTCCAATGGCCGGGTTGGCTTCTTTATTCGGTTTAAACGAGCCGGTGCCTTCTTGCGTAAAACTGCATTCGCAGTAATTTCCAATGTTTCCGGCACCTGCTTTATGAATGGCTTGCAAAACGTTATCTTTTTCTCCTGAAGGAATAAATGTTACCAGTTTCTTCAGTATATCCCTCTTAGGAGAAAGGATTTTACGGTTAATAAGTTCAATTCGCTCACAGATCTTATTGTTTACACCGATATTAATATTATCAAGATTGGTATGAATGGCAAAGATGGCTACATCATTTTTTATAGCCTGAAGAACGGTTCGTTCTATATAATTACTTCCGGTGATTTTTTTTAATCCCTTAAAAATAATAGGGTGGTGAGAAATGATCAGGTTGCAACCCGATTGTATAGCTTCCGTCACCACTTCTTCTGTCGTATCAAGTGTGATCAGGACGCCTTTTATTTCCCATTCCGGGTTTCCTGTCAAAAGTCCGCTATTATCGTAACTTTCCTGTAAAGCCGGTGGTGCTATGTTGTCAAGATAATTGATTACATCTCTTATCTTTGTCATCAAAAAATAATTAATTTAGACTGCAATATAATAAAACCTACTATTTTTAACGAATAATTGTGAAATATATTCTTCTTCCTTTTTCCCTGATCTATAAGATTGTCACTGGCCTGCGGAATTTACTGTTTGATGTTAATGTATTAAAATCATCCGGCTTTCCCGTTAAGCTCATTTCAGTGGGCAATCTTTCTGTAGGTGGGACCGGAAAAACACCTCATGTGGAGTACCTGATCGAATTATTAAAAGCTGAGAATAAATTAGCGGTACTAAGTCGGGGTTATGGTAGAAAAACCAAAGGTTTTATATTGGCTTCTTCTATTTCAAATGCTGAGCAAATAGGTGATGAGCCATTTCAGTATTATTTAAAGTATAAAAACGAAGTTGCCATAGCCGTAGGCGAAGAGCGTGCAAAAGCCATCCCCATACTTTTGAGCAAGCATCCTGATGCGTCGCATATAATTTTAGACGATGCTTATCAACACCGATATGTTAAGCGTGATTTAAATATTCTGATAAGCGATTTTAACAAACCTTTTTTCAAAGATTACATTCTTCCTGTCGGGAGCTTGCGTGAATCCAGGAAAGGGGCTAAACGTGCCGATGTGGTTATTGTAAGTAAATGCCCTGTGGATGTTTCTTCTGACCAAAGGGCAGAACACGAAAAAAAAATTTCCGGGTATACCAAAGAAGGCGTACCGGTATTTTTTACTAAGTATGCCTATAGCCAGCCGGTGCAGTTTGCCGGGCCTGAACGTGAGGTAAGCAGGAATGTAATTCTTGTAACAGGCATAGCGAACGTTGAATACCTGTTGAAAAGTTTACAGGATCATTTTATGATAAAACAACATCATAAATTTTCAGATCACTATTCTTTTAAGGAATCAGATGTTGATAGAATTCTGGAATCAAGTTTACGTAACCCTGATTGCTCTATTCTTACCACGGAAAAAGATATGGTGAGGCTTATAAAATTTAAGAATGCTTTTGTAAAGGCTCCGGTTTATTATTTGCCAATCAGGGTTGATTTTTTTGAGGATGAGAAGAAGAATAGGTTCAATGAATTCATCAAGGCCGGACTTAAAATATAAACATGATAAATTCCCTCAGACATTTTATTTATTTTATATAATTTTGGGCGTGGCTAGGAGAAAGATACTATTTGCTGCCTTCCTGTTTTTATGGTCGGTTTCCGTACATGCTCAGATCGTGGATGATACTACTCAGTTGATCTATGGGCCGCATTCCACATTTTACCTAACGGAAGATGCCGTATTAAACAATAAGATACAGCTGCATAACATTGACTCAACCTTAAACGGCTTACATAATTTTCGCCACCTTTATCAGACAGATGAGGTTGTTTATCAGGATTTAGGGCAATTCGGCACTGCCCTACAAAATGTATATTACCGAAAACCCCGAAGTCTCGGCAGGCAAATGGGTTTTGATGCTTTCCTGCCTTACGGGGTAGATCCAGAACGTATATTATATTACGATACCCGTTCTCCGTATACCGATATTGATTATGTGCAAGGCGGTTTGGGGCAGCAAAGGATAAAAGTACTTCATACAAGGAATATAAGTCCCAGGTGGAACACAGGTTTTTCCCTGCATAGAATGACCTCTGTGAAACATTTGGGTTTGTTAACACAAAGAGACCCCTTAGCCAGCAATTGGGTGTTTTCGGTTCATAACAGGTATTTTTCGGCAGACGCTAAGTATCAGATATTGGCCAATTTTAGCTTAATGGACCATTCTGCCGTCGAGACCGGAGGAATATTGCCAATGCCTGGGCAGTCGCTCGATGAATTGTTTGATTTTCAGTTGGAAAGGACATATTTGCATAATCCAATCAGTGTACACAGACAGACTGCTTTGCGCATTTATCAAGAATACGCCATTGATTCCACCCACTTTCAGCTATTCCATATTGTAGATGGCAGGAGTAGGCTTAACCGATTTAAACATAATTATACTAATTTGGGAGGAAGGGACACTGTTTTCTACACAAGGCCACCATTTACACAAGCAGGGGGAGGATTTCCTGATCCGTATTTGAGGCCTTTCCCTTTGGGGACATATGATCAGACCGTATTCAGGGTTCTTGAAAACAAAGCCGGTGTAAAAGGAAGCATTGGAGATCTGTATTTTCAGGCCTATTTCAGAAGAAGGGACATGACCTATCAGCAATTGGATGTTCCAGACACTTATTTTGCCCCCTTACCTGAACGTGTTCCGGATTTAGGTCCTGGGAATTTGCGGGAGAGGGCTGTGTTTGCTGAAAATTTTATTGGCGGAAATGTACGGTATGATTTAGGAGAAAACAGTAGTGTGGCCGGAAATGTGGAATACTCTCCAGGGAGGGACTACCGGGTGGAAGGTCTTCTGGATACAAAATATTTTGTAGCCGGAGCTTCTCACGTACGCTATTCACCAACCTTATTGCAGCAAAGATATATAGGCAACCACCTGGCATGGCTGAATGATTTTGCTTTAACCACTGTAAGCGATGCTTATGTGGGAGCCAGACACAAAGGTGGGTTTTATGATGTTTCTCTTACAGGTAATGTTAGTAATGTTCAGAGATTTATATATTTTAATCAGTGGGCACGCCCTGAACAAACTTTTGATCCCGTAAATATTATATCTGCGGATTTTAATGTAAATCTTTGGTGGAAACTATTCCATTTTCAGAGTTTCACACGGTATGCTGAAACCGATCGAAGTGATGTTATGAGAATTCCCACATTGTTCAATCATTCCCGGATGTATTTGGAGGGGAAATTATTTAAAAGAGCTTTGTTTTTGCAAATTGGGGCTGATATTTTCTGGCGTGATGCCTATCGTGGAGATAATTACATGCCGCTTACCCAGCAATTTTACCTGAATGAAGTCTTAACACCGGGAGGAGAACCATTTTTAACAGGCGGATATCCTCTGGTAAACTTTTTCCTCAATGCAAGAATAAAAACCGTACGAGTGTTTTTGCAGGTTAACCACGCTAACCAATACCTTGCCGGAGACGGATATTTTGTAACGCCTTATTATACCGATTTGCCAAGAAATTTCATTTTTGGAATTAACTGGAGATTTTACGATTAATTATTTACGATAATGTTGGGATTGAAATTACCTACAGATCCACGCTGGGTGGATATAGCACAAATATCAATTGACGATATACTCACAGACCACGCTTACTGTGAGCAAAAAGCTGCAACAACGTGTATTTCATTAATTATACATTATTCAGAGAAAGAGGAGCTTGTGGAAGTGCTTGCTCCAATAGTTTCTGAAGAGTGGTCTCATTTTCGTATGGTTCTGAAGGAGTTGAATAAAAGAGGTTTTAAATTAGGGCCAAAGCGTGTTGATGAATACGTGGTGGAACTGTTTAAGCTTGAACGAAAAGGAGGGAAGCGTGAACGTCAACTGATGGATAAACTATTAATTAGTGCCTTAATAGAAGCCAGGAGCTGTGAACGATTTCGTTTATTGTCCCTGCATATATCGGATGAGGGATTGAAATCATTTTACCATGAATTGATGATTTCCGAAGCCGGACACTATAGAACCTTTGTAGACCTGGCAAAGGTTTATATGCCCGAAGAGGAGGTTAAGCAGCGTTTGCAGGAGATGCTGGAGGCCGAAGCCGATATCATTAAGAACCTCAAAATACGAGGAGACAGGATGCATTAGGAAGTGGTAAGTGGTAAGCCGTAAGTCGTAAGTGGTAAGTCGTAAGTAATATGATTTTCATTTAAAACTTAACATTTTCATATTACGTTTTCTGTTTCTTTTTCTTGGCAGCCGGGAAAAGGATGTTATTAAGAATAAGCCTATAGCCCGGTGAGTTTGGAAACAGGTTAAGGTCCGTTGGTTCCTCGCCTACAAAATGCTGGTAATCTTCAGGATCATGCCCTCCATAGAAGGTCCAGGTTCCTTTTCCAAATGTGCCATGGATGTATTTAGCTTCATTGATACTTTTGTTTTCACCCAAAATCAGAACTTCAGGTTTAATTAATCTCTTTTTAAACCCTGTTGTTTGCCCCATAAAGCCTTTAATGGTAGTTTCATGGTTCTGGGTCAGCATGGTAGGTATCAGATCCCATTTTGCAGAGAAATCAAAGAGGGTAAAATAATCATCCTTTTCTGTAAGCCCTCTTTCTTTCATTTGGTTGTCAATATTTGAATATTCGTATTCATAGGGGTTTGTTACCAATGAGAAGTTTTGAAAAGCAAAGGTGTTGTTGAAGTTTAATTTACTTTGAGCCTGAGGGTCTGCTGGATCTCCGTCATACATGGATTCGCATATATCCACACCATCTGCTGCCAGTGCAATGTCATAGGTATCAGTTGCAGAACACATAGCAAATACAAAGCCTCCTCCCGCACAAAAGTCCCTTATTTTCTTTACTACGGCTAATTTTAATTGGGACACTTTATTTAGTCCATGTTTTTTTGCTACAGCTTCATATTCCTGCTGCTGTTTTATATACCAGGGTTGATTCTTATACATAGAATAGAATTTTCCGTACTGCCCTGTAAAGTCTTCATGATGAAGGTGAAGCCAATCATATTTGGGCAATTCCCCATACATAACTTCATCGTCAAATACAATATCGTAGGGTATTTCGGCATAAGTCAGAACCAGGGTAACGGCATCATCCCAGGGGAGTTTGGTTTTGGGACTGTATACGGCAATCTTAGGTGCTTTTTCGAGTTTTACCATTTCCATATTGACATCAGGCCTGGCAATTTCTTCTAAAATTTTGGTGGCCTTAGCTGCTGAGATCACCTCATAGCTGACACCACGAATAAGGCATTCTTTTTCAAATTTTTCATTGTGGTCAAACATAAAACTACCACCACGATAATTAAGCAGCCAGTTTACGTCCGAGTCATGGGTTAATACCCAATAGGCTATACCATAAGACTTTAAATGGTTTTTTTGCGATTCATCCATAGGCAATAACAGTTTAGATGCCTGTAGGGAAGGTGCTGTAAAAAATATAACGGTAAGTAGAAAAATGAGCTTTTTCATTTAAATTACTTTATGGATTGTTTGTAAATGGATTAAAAGTAATAATTGTTTAACGATTAATGAAGTATTTATATTTTTAAATTTAATTTAAACATTTTTTAAAAAAAGTATTTTTTATGTGGCATAAGTTAAATCAATAAAGTAAATTTGTTAGAAGAATAAAATATTGCTGATATAAGGGACGTTTGGTATTTGTAATAATATTATTGACAAGTTTCTTGTTTTATTTATAATAATTACTTTTTTTTGCTTAGCAGTAAAAAAGCGTCTCAAGGAAAAAGAATACGATCTACTAGTTATATGAACAAAATTATGAAAATTAGAGTATTACTGTTTTTATCATTTGTTCTGCATGTTACTTATGTAAATGCCGGAATATTTACACTTACCGGTGTGTATCAGGGTAAGAATTTATATGTGCAGAATCCCTTTACAGGCAATATGAAGGATTTCTGTACAAATGAAGTGTACATAAATGATGAAAGGATTATGTCTAATGTACAATCCAGTGCTTATGAGATTGATCTTTCAAAACTTGGAATGAATGATCCGGTTACCATTAAGATCACCCACAAAGATGATTGCAAGCCAAAAATTCTGAATCCACAGGTTGTAAGAGCTACAAGTGCTTTTCAATTTCAATCCTTCAACATAGATAAAGATAATATTATCTGGGCAACAAAAGGGGAGAAGCCTAAAGGCAGATTTTTTGTTGAGCAATTCAAAAATAACAGCTGGGGAACAGTCAAAGAAATTACCGGAAAGTCTAACATGGTTATCAATAACTATGATGTACAATCTTTCCACCACTCAGGTTTAAATAAATACAGAATTAAATATCTTGAAAGTGATGGACAGGTTTTTTATTCTCAGGTTATTGAGTTTGAGTCTGATCTTAAGCCGATAGAAATGTATCCAAAAAGGGTAACTGATAAGATTTACCTGAGTAGGGAGGCTGAATACGAAATACTTAATCAGTATGGCGATGTGATTAGTAAGGGCACAAAGAAAGAAATTGATATCAGTTCAGCAGCTCAGGGTGTATATTACCTTAATGTAGACAATCAAACGATCAAGTTTTTTAAGAAATAGTCAAAGTTACAGATAGAAAGCCCGGTAGAAATATCGGGCTTTTTTTATGGCTTTAAAGGGAGTATTAACCTGAATCACGTTCTATAAATTAGGTAAAAATTACCTAGGTTAATAATTAGTAATCAGGTTTTATAACATTTTAATTGAATTGGTTGGAGCGAATTGAGACAAAAACTTGTTTTTATTGTAAAATCTTAGAAGCCCTTCGAAATTCTAAGGATAGTGGGTTTAATTTGGTTTGCTTTCTTTATAAACAGGATTGAATTGACATAAAGAACGGTTTTTGATCGTTATGTTATTAAGAGTATGAGAGAAATTAATGATATTATAATGAAAAAATTACAAATTAGTTGTTTTGCCCTTATACTTATACTCTTTTCCTGTGAGCAGAGAAACATAGAGAACACAACAACGGAACAGGTTCCTCAACTGCCTGCTTTGGTAGACAAGTCAGATGCAATGCCCTCTGATCCTATTTCACGCCGTATATATCTTATGCAATCTAAAATTGATTCAGCCGCCGCTCTGTACGATTCTGCCATTACTGAATTTAATAATGGACTGAATGAAAAAGAAATTCGGGCTAAATACCAGGAAAGAATCCGGGCTTTGCAAGGAGATTTTGCTAAAAGCTATGAAGAAGCAACACAGCTTTACATGGATGAGGAAATAAGTGAATCGGATTATGAGCTAATAACTTTAGGGTTGATGCTCGATGATGTGCAGGCTAAAAGTGATTCTCTGGAAAGATCCGGGATATTTTTTCTGGAATAACATTAACTTATTTTCTCCGGATTAGAAGAATGAAGCACAAGGTGTTATTATTTCTTATTTTATCATCTCTTTCAGGCTGTATGCTTGTTAATGTGTATCCCTTATGGTATCATAAAAACCTTGGGGAGAAAACAAGCGGAATAATTCATGAATTTAAGCCCGATGGCATGGGGGGATACCAGATACACTATTTTTATAAACATGACACTATAGAATATCAGGGAAAAGGGCCTAACGTCAGTTCTGATGATAACCTTATTATAGGGGAGCGGTTTCAGGTACAATATCACCCACTTAAGCATGAAAAATCCTTGTTGCTGATTGAGAAACCGGAGTTTTTAGAGGAAGAGATCGAGGAAACCGATACTGTTCCTGCTACGGTTAAAAAAGTTTATAGGCCTTCTATATTTACTAACCGGGATCAGAAGAAGTTTGTCAGGATTTCTTATATATATGATGTTGAAGATAGTACCTATTGTAAAATTCAAAAAGCCTATAAAGTAGCCTGGAGGGAAGAATGGCCTCTTAAAAAACTAAAGGATAAAACCTATAAAGTCGTGTATTGGAAGTTTTATCCTCAGCGTAGCATTATATTTCCTGAATTGTATGAGTTGGACTCCTTAGAATAGGGCATGCTGAAAAACACCCAAAGTATTGATTCAGCAGACCCTGGAATAATCAGACAGCCACTTCTTCAAACTCAATTTCTACCAGACCCTCACTATTTATTTCTTTCAATCGAACCTCACGAATTTCATTTACCAGTAATGGGTC
>JBKBXU010000020.1:9850-25815 GCA_046313675.1 Cytophagaceae bacterium | reverse complement strand
TAACTAAATCAAAACCATTATCTTATGAAAGTTAAATGTTTTTTAGTGCTTTTGGCGATGTTTGCCATGTTTTCATCTTGTAAAAAAAAGGAAGAGTTGGCTGGAGAAATTAAAGTTGCTGTCAGGTATACGCCCACTGGAGGTGGGTATTTTCTGTACCAGGGATTAAGGGTAGAATTATTTAAAGGGGATGAAGTTGTTGCTACCCAATTCTTATACTCTGGAAATGGTACTATAGATTTCGGAAGATATGAATATGGTACTTATTCTGTTAAGTTGGTTGGCAATGAATTCCGAGGTTCAGAATACCACCAAAGCATCGTCGAGCAAAGAGCGTTTGAATTAAATCGGTTAACTGTTACGCAATCTTTTGATATATATGGAGCAAGTGGTAATTAAGGTCTTTTAAGAATTTTAGCATAAAAAAAGCTGCACCCCGAAGAGTGCAGCTTTTTTATTATTAGATTAAGATGATTATCTCTGAACTTTAACATTTGTTACAATAGTTGCATTTACAGTATTAGTAAATGTGCCACTAACTACATGAATTAATCCTTTTCTATTGTTACTTGTTTGGAAAGCATAAGTCGTACCAGCACCTGTTACTGGGATTACCTCCCCATCTTCATCACTAAAAGTAATGGCAGCGATCTCTGTATTTGTTGCTGAAGCGAAATCACCAACATAGCTTTTAAATTTAGTACGGACGCCTTTGTTAGCAAAATCAACCGTGCCATCTTCACCACAGTTCGCAGTGCTACTTGGAATTGCTATAGTTGTTCCAAATCTAGCTGAATTAGAAGCGAAATGAGCAGAACCACTTCCATTATTAGAGAATGCATATGTTATATCAATATAATCGATATTTGCATAGGCATCACACGCCCTATAAGTTTGACCTGTAGTACTTGCTAAACGAGAAGGAACAGTAGCATTAGCCTGTGGGGCAAGTGAAATTCCGGTATAAGAATCGATAATGCCAGAACCAGACACGTTAATTTTTACCCTTTTATAAGAGTAAGTATTGCCACTTTCATCAGTCTCAATGTTTAGGTAAATTGTAGCCATTCCAGCAGGTACAGTGTAATTAAAGTTTCTTACTTGCGCTTCATCTGTATTCCTTAAATCAAACCTTTTTCCTCCGTCCTCAAGACCAGACTGTCCAGTAAAGGTTACGATTTCACCTTTGGCGTTTTTGCAGTCTGTTTGATAGACTCTTAGCTTTTGAGGTCTGTTTGTGCCTTTAGTGATTTCTACAGCAAACGCAAGAGTACTGTTGGCATTTGCCTCAATTACAGTGTAACCATCTTGTGTTTTGGTAAAATTTAAAATTTTAATGGTAGCACTTCCAGTAGTTGCAGGGAATTCAGCTGCAGCACACTCGTCAGGAGTTGTAGGCTGTGGATCTTCTTCCTTGCTACAAGCTGTTACCATTACAATAGCTGCTAAAGCAACTAAAGAAAATAAATAGGATAACTTTTTCATGTTTAACTTTGATTTTTAGTGTTTGGAATTGGTTTATTGTTATTATTTAGGTTCGAAAAATTCGTTAAAGAGTATTATTCATTAATTTTATTTTTAAAACATCATACTAAATTAGGAAAAGGGATGATATTATACAAGTATATTTTCTGTAAAAGTGTAAACTTTTTTCCATATTAGAATTAAAACTAAATTAAAATTGTAGTCATCAATGAAAAAAGCTTTAACATATTGTTTTTTAATAATTTATATTTCGATATTTTCTTCTCCTATTACTGCTCAGGACAAGGAAATTACCCTTCGGGAAATATGGCAGACCAGCACTTTTCAGTTTCGCACCGTCAGCGGTTTTCGCTGGATGCAGGACGATAATTTTTACACCGCCTTTTCGTCTGCCCATGATATCGTACAATATTCCGTTCGAACCGGCGATGTTGCGTCCGTACTTGTACGAGGTAGTGAGCTAATTGTTTCTGAAACAGGTGAAAAAATTGTACCTGAAGAATATTTCTTTAGCCCTGATCTTTCTATGGTACTTATTAGCACCGGTTCTGTTAAGATTTTCCGTCACTCCACCGTAGCCGACTACTACCTGTTTGACCTTAAAAACAAAAAACTTGCCAGAATTTCAGCCCAAGGTAAATCGGCTTATGCCACATTTTCTCCGGATGGTAAAAACATCGCTTATGTGCGTAATAATAACCTGTACTATACACAAATCTCAGACATGAAAGAGGTGGCGGTTACCACAGATGGAGAGCTGAACAAGATCATTAACGGCGCAAGTGATTGGGTATATGAAGAAGAATTTGAATTGGTGCAGGCTTTTCAATGGTCTCCGGACAGTAAGAAAATTGCTTATTTCCGGTTTGATGAATCGCATGTTCCGGAATTTACTCTCCAATTATGGCAGGGTTCTCAAGAGCCTTATCCTGCAAATCACTCCTTCAAATATCCCAAAGCTGGTGAATCTAACTCAAAAGTTGAGGTGTACATGTTTCATCTCGAATCTGAACAAAAAGTTAAAGCTCTTGCAGGATCCAATCAGGATGCATATATACCAAGAATAAAATGGCATCCGAGCTCAGCCTCCCTGGCGGTATATCATCTTAACCGCCTACAGAATCATCTTCAGATCGTTCTTGCAGATGTACATACAGGAAAGGCAGGTCTTTTATATGAAGAAAAAGACAAAGCTTACATTGAAATTAATGATGATTTTTCTTTTATAGGAGACGGGAAGCAGTTTATCATAAGCAGTGAAAAAGATGGATACAAACACCTGTATTTGTATTCCGACAAGGGAATGCTCGTCAGGCAAATAACCAAAGGCACTTGGGAGGTAGATGAATATTATGGCCTGGATGAGAAAAATGGAATTCTGTATTATTCTTCTACGGAATTTTCCTCTAAACAAAGGCACTTATACAGCATTCAACTAAGCGGAAAAAAGAAAACCAGATTAAGCTCTGAAGAGGGCTTCCATCAGGCACGGTTTAGCACCGGTTTTAATTATTACATACAGTATCACAGTAGTATAGCCAGACCTTTGAAAGTAACACTTTATGCTACGGGTTCCACATTTTCCAGGGAGTTGCTTAACAACAGTGAGCTTGAAGATCGCCTAAAGAATTACAGTTTCGGTACGTTTGAATTTACGGAATTTCCTGCCGCCGATGGATCGAAGCTCAACGGATTCATTATTCGCCCTCCTGATTTTGATCCGGGGAAAAAATATCCCGTTTTGCTAACGGTATATGGGGGCCCCGGCCATCAGCTTGTAATGAATCGCTGGGGAAACCATAACCACTTTTGGTTTCACCTTCTGGCACAGAAGGGATATATTGTTGCCTGTGTGGACGGGAGGGGTACGGGAGGCCGTGGTGCTGATTTTAAAAAAATGACCCAAAACCAATTAGGTAAATATGAAACAAAGGATGTTATTTCTACGGCAAAGTATCTGGCAGGCCTTGATTACATAGACGGAGACAGAATTGGAATATTCGGGTGGAGCTTTGGCGGATATTTGTCATCTCTGGCAATTACTTTGGGTGCGGATCAGTTTAAGCTGGCCATTGCTGTAGCTCCGGTAACGAGCTGGAGGTTTTACGACACCATTTATACTGAGCGTTTTTTGGGCTTGCCAAGCGAAAATGCTGCAGGATATGACAATAACTCACCTATTACCCATGCCGCTAATTTAAGGGGAAAATATCTGCTCATTCATGGTACGGCAGATGATAATGTGCATATTCAGAATGCTTTGGAGATGCAGAACGCACTGATCGCAGCCGGTAAGCAGTTTGATACCTTCTATTATCCAAACCGAAATCACGGGATCTATGGTGGTAACACCAGACTTCATTTGTATGAAATGATGACGAGGTATATTTTGGAGAATTTGTGAAAGTGGAAGAAATTTTACCACGGAGTTTCACGGGGTATAAACACGGAGTCTGCACGGAGCTTTTTATTTGGTATAAGTCAATTGAAGTTTTGTATTTATTTGGATAATATGGTTTTAACGGAATAGTTTTTATATTTAAAGGCAAATTTTTAAAAGCTATGACATTAATACATTCTGATTTAACAAAGAAAATTTTAGAGTGTGCTTATAAAATACACTCATCGTTTGGACCAGGCCTTTTAGAGTCGGCCTATGAAGAAGTGCTCTATTACGAAATTAAAAAGTCGGGATTATCTGTTAAAAAGCAGCATCCCTTGCCGCTTGTTTATGAAGAAGTTTATCTTGATGCAGGATATCGGTTAGACTTATGGGTAGAAAACAAAGTCGTTCTCGAGATTAAAGCGGTAGATGCACTTAATGATGTTCATTTTGCGCAGTTAATGACTTATCTGAAGTTATCAGAAAGTAAAGTAGGTTTCCTTATTAACTTTAACGTTAAATCTCTGAAAGAAGGAATTAGAAGGGTTGTAATGTAAAAAAGAATTAATTGAATATGAGTTTACCGAGCTCGTTTTAAGCGTTATTTAGCCGTGTAAACTCCGTGTCCTCTGTGGTTAAAAAAAATAATATCATCGTGTCTGTTGTGGTTAAATATTAAACCAAATATCTCTTGGGATAGTCTGTAAGTTCGGTTAATTTTACATCTTCATTTTTACTTATTAATCAATGGAAACAAAAACCAGACAAATAGCCAGAGACACTCAGATCTTTGACCTTATAAAACAAGAAGGCGACAGACAAGAGCACGGCATTGAACTTATTGCTTCAGAAAACTTTACTTCAAAACAAGTAATGGAAGCTATGGGCAGCGTACTGACCAATAAATATGCAGAAGGCCTTCCCGGAAAAAGATACTATGGTGGATGTGAGGTAGTGGATCAGGCGGAGCAGTTGGCCATTGATCGTGCAAAAGAATTATTCAATGCTGAGTGGGCAAACGTGCAGCCGCATTCAGGAGCTCAGGCGAATGCAGCAGTATTCCTTGGCTGCCTTAATCCGGGTGATGCAATCCTTGGATTTGACCTGTCACACGGTGGCCACCTTTCTCACGGATCACCGGTAAATTTGTCAGGAAAATATTACAAACCGAATTTCTACGGAGTTGAAAAAGAAACCGGCACCATTAGCTGGGATAAAGTAGAAGAAATTGCGGCCAGAGAAAAACCAAAATTAATTATTTGTGGTGCTTCCGCATATTCCAGAGACTGGGATTATGAAAGGCTGAGAGCCATTGCCGATAGCGTAGGCGCTTTATTACTTGCGGATATTTCCCATCCTGCAGGTTTAATCGCCAAAGGCTTATTAAATGACCCGATCGAACATTGCCATATAGTTTCAACTACCACTCACAAGACCCTTAGAGGCCCAAGAGGTGGTATGATCATGATGGGCAAGGATTTTGAAAATCCATTCGGACTTACAACCCCTAAAGGCGAAATCAGAATGATGTCCAGTGTATTGGATATGGCTGTTTTCCCTGGAACGCAAGGTGGTCCCTTAGAGCATGTTATTGCGGCAAAGGCCGTAGCATTTCATGAAGCACTTTCTGATTCATATATGGACTATGCCCTTCAGGTTCAGAAAAATGCCAAAGTTATGGCCAAAGCATTTATTGATAAAGGTTATGACATTATATCCGGAGGTACAGACAACCACTTGATGCTGATTGACCTGAGGTCAAAGAACCTTACCGGTAAAATTGCTGAAAACACGCTGATCAAAGCGGACATTACCATCAACAAAAATATGGTTCCGTTTGATGACAAATCACCTTTTGTTACTTCCGGTATGCGTGTTGGTACGGCTGCTATCACAACTCGTGGTATGAAAGAAGATGATATGGTCAGAATTGTGGAGATGATCGATACGGTATTAATGAATCATGAAAACGACGCTAAAATTTCTTCGGTAAGAAGTGAAGTGAACGAATGGATGAAAGATTTTCCTCTTTATAAATAAATTTGATCCTAAGAAATTCGTTACTCAGGCATGGCCGAAATAAAAGAAATTAGCCCTAAAAGGTTCACCAAAGAGGAAGAAGAAGACAAACAAATGCCCTTTTTAGATCATCTGGAGGTTTTCAGATGGCATCTGATAAGGGCATTTATTGCTATTTTGATATTTACAATTGTGGGATTTGTAACCATGGATTGGATCTTTCACGAGATCATCCTGGGACCTTCCCGTGTAGACTTCTGGACCTACCGGATGATGTGCAAAATTAGCGACCTTACCTGTATTGATGAGGTAAATTTTACCTTGCAGAGCAGGCAATTGTCAGGGCAGTTTTCCATGCATATTTTATCTTCTTTTGTTTTCGGCATTGTCGTTGCTTTCCCTTATGTTTTCTGGGAAATGTGGCGGTTTGTAAAACCAGGGCTTTATTCAAAAGAACGGAATGCCGCCAGCGGCACAATTTTCTCGGTTACCTTTTTATTCTCTCTGGGTCTTTTGTTCGGATATTATGTAATTGCTCCATTATCCATTAATTTTCTGGCCAATTACAAGCTGGATCCGGCTATATTGAATCAGTTTGACATAACCTCTTATGTTTCTACGGTGTGTATGGTAGTATTGGGTGGTGGGTTTATCTTTCAGCTACCGGTGGTTGTTCATTTCCTTACCAGTATAGGAATAATCACCCCGGATTTTATGAGAACCTATAGAAAACATTGTATAGTGGGTATTTTTGTTGTTGCTGCTATCCTGACACCATCTCCTGATGTGCTCAGTCAGATTTTGGTGGCAGCCCCTATGTATTTACTTTTCGAATTAAGTATTTTTATATCCAAAGCGGTCTATAAGAAAAGACAGCAAAGTTTAATTAAGGACTAAGAAAATGGCAAAAAAAGTAGCTATCGGCGGCGATCATGCCGGATTTGAGTATAAGACCATTCTGACTGAATTTTTAAAGCAAAAAGGATATGAGGTCAAAGATTTCGGGCCATTCAGCGATGCTTCTGTTGATTATCCTGATTTTGCTCATCCACTTGCTTCGGCTGTTGAAAATAAGGAAGCGGATTTCGGAATTCTTATATGCGGCAGTGGTAACGGTGTAGCCATGACTGCCAATAAGCATGAAGGAATTCGTGCGGCACTTTGCTGGAACCGTGAATTGGCTGCTTTAGCAAGACAACACAACAACAGCAATGTGCTTTGCCTCCCATCCAGGTTTATGGACATTGAAGAAGCCAAAGCCTCAGCAGAGATTTATCTTAGTACAGATTTTGAAGGTGGCCGACATAACAACAGGGTCGACAAAATACATTGCTGCTAGTTATTTTCTAACGTAAATTGAGGTTCCTTCCAGCTGTTGGTATTTCTGATTTAGGATTGGAATATACTGAAGAACAGCCGGCATTACTCCTCTGTGATCCAGAATTACTTCCGGTTTATGGCGTTCAAAATTTGCATAAACTTCGCTTATTATGCGGTAATCATCCAGGTGGGCAAAATGCCTTTCAGCAAGAAACATATTAAGGTAAGGCATTCCCAGGGAATTGTCCATATAATAGTTGCGGTCATCGCCTGTAACCCATACTTTTTTTCCTGAATAACGGGTGTGAAATTCAGCTCGTTCCACCTCAAGGGCTTCGTTGTCTGTAATATCGCTCCTGATCCCGACATTATAGAGAGAGCCGTAATTAAAAAACAGCATCAGTCCCAGAATAAAGAAGAACGAAAACTCCTGAAGTCTTTTTCGTCTTAGTTGCAGGACGCCAAATGTCGCAAAGTACACAATGCCTGGCAGAAAAATGTAAAGCTGGTAGGTGGAAATGTTTCTGGTCAGAAAAAGAAAGGATATGGATGCAAGTACCAGATACAAAATAATCATTTTGATAATGTTGTTGGTATAGTTGGTCAGGTTGGATGAGGAGAGGACAATAAACGCTGAGGCAACCACCACAAAGGCGGGTAAAGAAATGATCAAAATTAAGGTTTCGTTTTCTATGTACCTCGTTGTTGGCAGCGTTAACAAGGATAACAGAAAATTCTGATAGAAGTCGTACAAGCCATCATGCCAAAAATAGTATACAGAAATAATGGCAAAAGGTAAAACAAACCCTATAAGCAATAGAAACAGCTTCCTAAGATTTGCAGGGGTAAGAAATACATAAGCAATAATTATAAATACCAGGAGGGTAATAGCAGGATAATAAAACAAAGCAGCCAGGCCTGCAGAAATACCCAGAGAAAAAATTTTCTCGTTTTCTTCCGGGTGCTTTAGCAGATAAATTATGTAATAGAACATTAATAAAATGAACGTGAGGCACATTAATGTTGGGGAGAGGGCCATAAAATCAAAATATAAAAAAGAAAATGCCACATACATTAGTGCCGGAATCATAGTTTTCTCCCTGACAAGGTTCATGTTATAAATATAATTGCATATCAAGGCCTGAATAAAGATAAGCAGAAGGGCTATGGTACGGTAAGCAGCTATAGAGCCATTAAATAGCATATCAATAATATAATAAACCCAGGCTGACAAGGGTTCGAGGTTTTCCCAAACATCGCGGTACATTACAAAGCCATTTCCAAGCTTCTCACCTACCAGCATCCAGCTAAGTTCCGGGATGGTCAATGGCATTCCCATATAAAGCATGGGTAACCTCATAGCCAGCAACAGTATCAGTAGAGCCGGAAGTTTTATAGCATCAAAATTTCTGAAATACGTAATCAATTTGGAAGATTATGGCTTTTATTAATGTTAAAAATATGTAACCTAAATAAATTAAAGTAAGTTTGGTAAATTTAACCCGTATTTTTTCATTTGCCTGCAAAATAAATGTAAAAAATACTTTCATCAGATAAAATTAATTTTTAATCTGATTTAGGCGTTATTGGTTAACTATTAAATAAGGAAGCATTACCGTTTAAAATATACCGGATATGGATAATAAAAGGCAAAACAGATTTTCAAAGTTGATTCAGAAAGAGTTGGGCGAGATTTTTCAGAGAGATGCCAAAAGCTTGTTTGGAAGTGCATTTATAACGGTAACACATGTAAATGTTTCTCCAGACCTGGGTGTGGCTAAAATATATCTTAGTTTTTTGATGGAAAAGGATAAGAAAGGTCTTTTGCAAAATATCAAAACCCAAACTAAACAGATCAGGCTTTTGTTAGGGAACAAGATACGCAACCAGGCAAGGGTGATTCCGGAGTTAATATTCTATTACGATGATAACCTGGATTACGCTGCAAAAATGGACGAGCTGTTTTCTAAAATAGACATTCCTCCGGCTTCAGATGAAGATAAGGAAGAGAAAAACGACAACTAATACCTCTGATACCTGTTGAAAACGATATTTTTCATAGCGAGACGATACTTCCTTTCTAAAAAGGAGAAAAGCTTTATCAACGTGATATCTATGCTTTCCATGGGAGGTGTGGCTGTCGGCGCTATGATGCTGGTAATTGTCTTGTCTGTTTTCAATGGTCTGGAAGACTTGATCCGTACTTTGTACAATACCTTTGATCCGGAAATTAAAGTTTCAGCTGAACGAAGTAAAGCCTTTGAGTATACCGAAGAAATGAAGGCCAAAGTCTATGCCATTGATGGGATCGATATGGTAACGGAGGCTATAGAAGATAATGCGCTATTGGAATACAGGGATGATAAACGTGTTGTAAAGCTAAAAGGGGTGTCCGATAATTTTTTGGATCAAAAACGTCTGGATTCGGCCATCGTGGATGGGGTATTTGCCTTTCATAGAAATAACAGGGATTTTGCCATTGTAGGAAGGGGAATTCAATATGCCCTGAATGTGAGTGTGCGAAATGATATGACGCCACTCCGTCTTAGCTATCCCAACCACAAAAAGCTTATGCGCCTGTCTTCTCCCAATATATTAAACAGGGATGTGATTTCGGTGGGAGCGATCTTTGCTATTGAAAAGCAATATGACGATAATTACATATTTGTTCCCTTGGAGTTTGCACGGGATCTTATGGATTATGGCGATAAGCGGACTTCTTTGGAGATCAAAACGAAGGATGGCTATAAAATCAACAAGGTCAGAGATGACTTACGGAAAGCTTTAGGCGAGGATTTTCGTGTGCAGAACAGCGATGAGCAACACGCCAGCTTGCTTAGGGCCATAAAAATTGAAAAGTTTTTTGTCTTTATTACATTTTCAGTCATACTTGCTATTGCCAGTTTAAATATCTTTTTCTCCCTGACCATGTTGGCTATTGACAAGAGAAAGGATGTAGCTATGCTATTTTCCATGGGAGCCAGCAAAGGCTTTATTAAAAAGATATTTTTAACTGAGGGAATAATTATTGCCTTTACAGGTGCCATCATGGGACTTGTGCTCGGATTTATATTATGCTTTGCCCAGCAGACTTATGGGTTTGTATCCATGGGAATGGAAACCTCTATTGTGGATGCCTATCCTGTAAAAATGGAATATGGAGACTTTATTGTTTCAGGCCTGGTGATATTTATAATTACCATCCTTATTTCTTATCGTCCTGCATTGAAAGCTTCAAGAATTGAAATCAGGGATAACCTGTAATCTATATATGATATTTTGGGTGGAATGTTTGTGAGGGCGCAAAGATTGGCGTAGGCCTAATAACTTACACTATTTCAGTTGTTTTCGTTTCGCCTGCGTTATTTCTGATATCAGCTTCACTTATAACCCGGAATGAACCCATATAGCCCTGATAAATGGCAAAGCCATAAAACACTATATCCATAGGCCGAAAGGTTTCTACCATTATATCCGGTATCAGGTTTATTGGGATGAGCGTAAGCGTTTCAAAATATCCTAATGATTGCTCTTCAGCCAAAAAGCCAATTATGCTTAAATAATTTCCCAGAATGCAGCCTACTAAAGCCAGTGCTGCACCGCAGATTCCGAAAATTTTGTCAATACCATTTCCTTTAACACGTATGGCATAGCCAACTAAAAATCCTAAACCTATAGCCATATAGGCTATTTTATATTGTGTGGCAACGGTAATTGCCGCCCATAGAATAGCAGAAATTATTGCAGCAACAACTCCTAAGGACAGGCCTCCTGTAAGATCCTGTTCCGTTCTTAGCTTGGTAAAATATTGCTCAAGTTTATTTTGATTAATTACCAGTTCCTGTTGAACTTCTATTTGCTGAGCTTGTCCGGTTTCTTCATTTTGATCGGTCATGTGGCTGTTCGTTGATAATATTTCTTAAATACGAAATGATAATGAGAAGGTTATTTTGATATAAAGAAGCCTTTCGCACAAGCCAAACTTAAAAAAGTTTTTTGAGTAAGTGTGTATTAAATCTAAAATATGTTGAGGTGGAATATTTGTAAGGACACAAATATTGTTGCAGGACAAATCGTTTTGGGTAGGTGGTATGGGAATTAAGGAAACCACTTCCGAAAAGTATTTCCGGAAGCAGTTTGTTTTTATGCCCTTACGGACTCATTTAAGGTTATGCTGAGGTTAAATTTTACCCCTTGTAGGGCTTTGGACACAGGGCAATCACTTTTTGCCTGCTCACCTAACTCCCTTAACTTTTCTTCTTCCAGGCCCGGAGCTTCCACCTCACAAGCAACATCTATTTTTGTGATTGAAAAACCTTCGCCTACTTTTTCCAGGTATACCTTATTTTCGGTTTGAATAGCCTTTACGTCCAGGCCTTCTCCTGAAATCAATTTGGATAGAACCATATTAAAACAAGTGGCATGCGCAGCACCAATCAGCTCTTCCGGGTTTGTTCCGTTTTCATTTTCAAAGCGCTGTTGAAATGATACTTTTGTTTTATCAAGCACACCGCTTTCTACACTTAAATTTCCTTTGCCTTCCTGTAAGTTTCCTGTCCAGAAAGAATTCGCTTTTCTTATTATAGCCATACTATGTTGAGTTTTTTTGGGTTTAATTATTATGAAGAAGCTTAACTTCCTTTCCGGTAAAATGTTCTCAGGCACGAACTGTATTCGTTCATTTTTTGTATAAATACATAAATGTTATAACTTTAATTTTTTAAGATTCTTCCAAAAAAATAATGAAAAAATCGCTCAGGAGCATAGTCTATATTGCATTAGCTGCAGTAGTCATTTTTCTCATTGCCTTGCCAAAAATCCGCTCATCAGAAGATGCTTCTGCTCAGAAGTTTAAGGCCAGTGCTCCTCAGGCTGTCCCTGTTAAGGTGGTAATTACGCAAGGGGTAGTGCTGGATAATACAATTAAGGCCACAGGCTCCGTTATGGCAAATGAAGAAGTCATACTACAACCGGAGGCGGCCGGGAGGGTAACAAAAATTTACTTTAATGAAGGCGAATATGTTAAACAGGGCACTCTTTTGTTAAAGATTGAGGATAGTGAATTGCAGGCAGAATTATCTAAGGTCATACATCAGAAAAAACTAGCCGAAGAGCAGGAAAAGCGGCAGAAAACCCTTCTTTCTAAAGGAGGGGTAAGCCAGTCGGAATATGATGTTGCGCAAAATGAGCTTAATATATTAAAGTCTGAGGAGGTATTATTGCGTGCCAGGATTGCAAAAACCGAATTGCGTGCCCCCTTCTCCGGAATGATCGGTTTAAGAAATATTAGTCTAGGAAGTAATGTCACCACATCAACTACGATTGCCAGCATTCAGGATATTAATAAATTAAAAATTGAATTTAGCGTTCCTCAAAAATATGCTGCTCAGGTTAGGAAGGGGCAGCAGGTTAGTTATACCATCAATGGTTTGGAACAAGGATTTAATGCATCCATATACGCTATTGATCCAAAGATTGATCCCAACAGCAGGACTATTATGGTAAGGGCACTTTCCACCTCCCACAGCAAGACTGTTTATCCAGGGGCTTTTGCCAATGTAGAGATAATATTGGATAAGATCGAGGACGGAATTGTTGTTCCGGCAGAAGCCATTGTTCCGGATATAAGAGGGCATAAAGTCTACCTCTATAAAAATGGTCAGGTAGAGATACGTCCTGTAGAGATCGGTACCAGAAAAGAAAATTCCGTTTACCTTTCCAAAGGTCTGGCTTCGGGTGATACGGTTATAACTTCCGGCATGCTACAGTTAAGGCCCGGCTCACAGGTAAAAATTCAGGAGGTAGAAAACTAAGCATGAATTTACAGACTCTAAGTATTAAAAGACCTGTATTGGCCATCGTAATGTCTCTGGTACTTCTGGTATTCGGTGTGGTAGGATTTAATTTCCTTGGTGTTCGTGAATACCCGGCTGTTGAACCTGCCGTTATTACCGTTACCACTACCTACCCGGGAGCAAATGCAGACGTAATAGAAAATCAGATTACAGAGCCTCTTGAACAAGCGATCAATTCCATTGATGGTATAAGTCAAATAAATTCAACCAGCAGGGAGCAGGTTAGTATTATTCGGGTCGAGTTTAATGTAGAAGTTGATTTGGAGGCAGCAGCAAATGATGTCCGTGATAAAGTATCCAGGGCCATCAGACAGCTTCCTCCCGACATTGACAATCCCATTATAGATAAAGCGGACGCTTCTTCTGAATTCATAATATTTATGACCGTCTCAAGCAATACCCGGAATATTATAGAGGTGACGGAGATTGCCAACAATATTATTAAAGAAAAACTCCAGACGATAAATGGAGTTAGTTCGGTTAATGTGTTTGGGGAAAAGAAACCTGCCATGCGCCTTTGGCTGGATCCCGATAAAATGGCTGCAGCAAATGTTAGCCCTACTGATGTCCAGGTTGCCCTGTCCCGGGAAAATATTGAACTTCCTTCCGGAAGGATTGAAGGCGACAACACCGAACTAAGCGTACGCACATCAGGCCTTTTGAGCACAGCAGCAGAATTTGACGATCTTCTAATTCGTAATGAAAATGGTCGGGCTATCAGGTTAAAGGATATAGGATATGCGCAATTAGGCCCTGAAAATCCAAGAAACATTCTCAAAAGAAACGGAGTACCCATGGTTGGGGTTTCTGTCCAGCCGCAGCCGGGGGCCAGTTCGGTAGACATTGCCGATGAATTTTATGTTCGTCTGGAACAGCTAAAAAAGGAAATCCCCGAGGATGTTCAATTGGATATTGGGTATGACTTTACTACCTATGTGCGAAAATCCATTGTCGAAGTAAAGGAGACAATATTTGTAGCCTTTGGCTTAGTGGTGCTTATCATATTTTTATTCCTTAGGGATTGGCGAACAACCATTATCCCCGTAATTGCCATACCAGTTTCTATCATAGCCTCATTTTTTATAATGTATGTAGCAGGGTTTTCAATAAACGTGCTCACGCTTATGGCCATTGTACTAGCCATTGGCCTTGTTTGCGATGATGCCATTGTGGTAATGGAAAACATATACAGTAAAGTGGAGCAGAAAATGCATCCGCTTCAGGCCGCAGAACGGGGTATTAAGGAGATTTACTTTGCCGTAGTCGCTACTACCGTAGCCATAGTGGCGGTGTTTTTGCCAATTCTTTTTATGGACGGACTTACCGGACAACTATTTAAGGAATTTGGGGTGGTGCTTTCCGGGGCTGTGATCATTTCTTCTTTTGTGGCTTTGACGCTCAGCCCTATGATGTCGTCACGTATTTTAAAATACCACGCAAAACCTAATTGGCTGTATAGAAAAACGGAGCCGTTTTTTAATAGGATTATAGATTTATATGCCGGGTCTTTAAAAAAATTTATCGGGCACCCGTGGGTCGCTTTGCCATTAGTAATTGGTTCATTTGGCCTTATCTTTTATTTCTTCTTTAATTTGCATAGCGAACTGGCTCCTATAGAGGATCGCTCTAACATACGTATTATTGCCACTGCTCCGGAGGGGGTTAGTTATGAATATATGGAACGTCATATGGACATGCTCAACGAGATGATATTGAAAGAGGTTCCTGAGACGGCCACGCCTCTGACTATAGTTGCACCCAGCTTTGGTGCCCCCGGATTGGTCAATAGTGGTATACAAAGCTTATATCTTGAGGACGCCTCGGAAAGGGAAAGGTCGCAACAAGACATATACAACCACCTCACGGTGGAAATGCGAAAGGTTTCTTCTGTGAGAACAATCGTTGTTCAACCACCGACCATAGGTAACCGTTTTGGTGGAGCTCCTTTACAATATGTGATCCTGGCCCCGTCTTTTGATTCCCTAAGAGCTGTTCTGCCAAAATTCCTTGCAGAAGCCAGAAAACGTCCAGAACTGACCTTTGTTGATTCGGACGTCAAATTTAACAAACCTGAGATTAAACTCAGCATTAACAGAGAAAAAGCCTCGGAGTTGGGCGTGTCTGTTGAAGATGTGGCAAGAACCCTGCAACTTTCACTCAGTGAACAACGCTATGGATACTATGTGAGGGATGGCAGGCAGTATCAGGTAATCGGACAGGTTCAGCGTCAATTCAGGGATAAGCCTACAGACATACTGGACTTTTCCGTCAGGACTGCTGGTGGCCAAATGGTAAAACTGGACAACCTCGTTGCAATGGAAGAGGAAGTAAACCCTCCTGCACGTTACAGGTTTAACCGTTATGCTTCAGCTACTATAATGGGAGGGATGAATCCTGGTTATACATTGGGAGATGGGATTAAGGCCCTGGACGAGGTGAAAGAGATTGTTCTTAATGAAAATTACAGGACGGCTCTGGCAGGAGAGTCAAAGGACTTTTCTGATAGCTCAAACAGTTTGTATTTTGCCTTGGGTCTGGCATTGGTATTGGTTTATCTGGTGCTCTCTGCACAATTCAACAGCTTCCGGGATCCTGCTATTATTCTGATCACTGTGCCACTTGCCATTGCCGGAGCCATGCTTAGCCTCTGGTATTTTGATCAGACGTTTAATGTTTTCAGTCAGATCGGAATCATAATGCTGGTTGGATTGGTGACCAAAAATGCCATTCTTATTGTTGAATTTGCCAATCAGAAGAAGGGGCTGGGCTTTTCTGTAAAAGAAGCGGCCAGAGAAGCTGCTATTCAACGATTAAGGCCGATTTTAATGACCAGTATGGCTACTATTTTAGGCATATTGCCCCTGGCCATGTCGCTGGGCTCAAGTTCCGGAAGCCGTCAGTCA
>JBKBXU010000020.1:0-9840 GCA_046313675.1 Cytophagaceae bacterium | reverse complement strand
TCACTGGGTATAGCAGTAGTTGGGGGTTTGTTTTTCTCAGGTTTTTTAACTTTATATGTTATTCCTGCCATTTATACATATTTGTCAGGCAATGCAAATGAAAAAAAGAAGGTCGTATCCAATGTGGAATTTTTGGAAGTATAGTGTAAGCGCACTGGTTTTTTTAGGATATTCAGTTCATGCACAGGAATTATTAACACCTGAACAAGCGGTAGAGGAAGCATTAAGAAACAATCATAATATTTTGGTTGCTTCTAGTCAGAAGGAGATTATTGCCGCCGGAGCTACCTTGGGCAATGCAGGTATGCTCCCGACCATTGACGTGGCGGCCACCCAACAGCATCAGTTGGAAGATACCAGATTGAGTTTTTATGATGGCAGAATGCTAGAAGCAGATAATGCAGCTTCGAGAAATCGGAATCTGGGTGCATTACTAAACTGGACTATTTTCGATGGACTCAACATGTTCATGCAGTACGATAGGTTACGTGAAATGAATATCCTGGAAGAATACCGTCTAAAAGAAACCATTGAGAACACAGTTTTTGAAACACAACAAGCGTACTATGATGTGGTTTTACAGAAACAATTGCTTAATGCTTTTGCAGAATCCATGGAAATATCTTCACAGAAACTTCAATTGGTGGAAGACAAACTGGAAGTGGGTGCTTCTTCCAGGGCAGAGTTTCTTCAGGCAAGGGTAGACTATAATATGCAAAGGTCAAACTTCCTCAGGCAAAGGACGGAGGTTGATAATGCAAGGGTAAGGTTAAACCAGGTTATGGGTTCGGCTCCGGAACGGGAATATGAGGTTGTGAATACCATTGTTTATGAAAATAATCTGGAGAGGGAATCCGTTTATAACAATATGCTCAGTTCCAACAACAGCCTTTTGCAATCCGTTGTGGGCAGGAACCTGGCATTTTTGAATAAAAGATCTGCTTCTTCATTATACTTCCCCCGTATTAATGTATATAGCTCGTATAATATCAGTAGTTTAACAAGTGAAGCTGGAATATTAATGGCAGCTCAAGCTAATGGGTGGAACTATGGAGTAACAGCTTCTTGGCGAATCTTTGATGGTTTTACCGTTTCCAGGGCCCATCAGATAAGCAAAATTCAGGAAAGGCAGAGTGAACAACTTTACCACATGACACTTCACAACCTGAATTCAGAATTGAGAAGGGGCTATAATACCTATGCCAACAACAAGGAACTCCTGGAATTGGAAGAGGAGAATATGCAGCTTGCACGGGAAAACATTGCCTTGGCACTGGATCGTTTTGAAGCCGGTGTTATTAGTGCATATGAGCTTAAGGAGGCCGAACTTTCGTTCAATGAAGCCAACAGCCGTCTTGTTTCTGCCCGGTTTCAGGCCAAGGTTTCTGAATTGGAGCTTTTGAGAATCTCGGGAAGGCTTGTACAGTAACAGATCTTTAAAGTAGAATTTTTTAAATTAGAAAATTTGTAAACAACATAAAACCTCGGACGTTAAAGACTCTTATGGTAAGAAAGATTATAAAAATAAGCCTCACTACTATAGGCATTATTTTACTGCTGTTTATTGCTGTGGTAGGCATAGCATGGTATAATCAGGATAAGCTGGGCAGCCTGGTTTTAAAAAAATTGAACGACAGCCAGGAAGGGCATATGCAGGTTAGTCAGATCCAGATAGCACCGTTCCGAAACTTTCCCTATATATCCATAGAGCTGGACAGCTTGTGCCTGTATGCTACTAAGAAAAAAGATAGCCCTCCTATTTATAGCTTCGCCGAAGCATATATAGGGTTTGATGTTTCCGATCTTTTGAAGGGGGAGTATACCATGAAAAAAGTACTCCTTAAGGATGGCTATATTGATTTTGTTAAATTCGAAGATGGCACGATAAATCTTTTACTTGCCAAATCCGGAGAAGATGACGAGGAGGAAGAATCTGAGTTAAGCCTGGATCTTCAGGAGGTTAAGGTTCAGAATGTTTTGTTTAAAAAAACAGACCATTCTTCAGATCAGTATATCGAAGTGAACCTTGATTTGTTGAATGCAAAATTTGCTTACCGCAAGAACATGATCGACATCCACCTGGATGGCATAGGAGACCTGAATGAGTTTATGTCAAGCGGTGTCACCTTTATGTCCAATAAATATTTGGAGATTCATACTGATGTACATTATAACCTGAAGTCGGAATTCCTGAAAATAGACCCGAGTCAGTTTATTGTTGAGAAGGCAAAATTCGAATTTGAAGGGGCTGTAAGCGATTTAGCTGATTCCATCCAATGTGATGTAAAACTCAAAGGCCAGAAAAATAACTTTGATATGATTTTGTCCTTTGCTCCAGAGGAATATGTAGATAAGCTAAAGAGCTATAAAAACGAAGGAGATATATTTTTTGCAGGTTTGGTTAAAGGCTCTGCCGGGCATGGGCTTACACCTCAAATAAACTTTGAATTTGGTTGTGCCAATGCGCATTTTATAAACCCCGGACAAAAGGGAAATTTGAAGGACATAAATTTTAAAGGCTTCTATACCAATGGGGAAAAAAGATGTCTTGAGACCTCTGATTTAAGCATTCGCAATCTGACGGCCAATCCGGACAACAGCGTCTTTAAGTGTAGTTTTAGGATTAGGAACTTCCTTGATCCTTTAATTTATCTTGACCTTCATACCCGTTTAGACCTGGACGTGCTGACGCAATTTTATCCGATAGAAGGAGTAGATTATGTAAAAGGCTTTTTAACTGTGGATATGACCTTGGATGAGCTCATCGACCCGGATAGTGCTATGGTTATTATTACAAAGCTACAAGATGGAACCGATAGCCATATTAGCTTTGATAATGTAAAAACAAAACTGGCCACCTATCCTCATGAAATTAAAGTCAAAGAGGGTGCTGTTGAAATGGTAGGGGATAAGATTGTACTGAAAAATTTTAATGTCTTTATTAAAGAAAACACATTGTCACTGACCGGAGAAATAGATCACCTGATGTCTTTAATTCACAACAAACCGGGGGACGTACGTTTTACACTTACCGGACTATCTAAACAGCTTAACCTGGGCGAGCTTTTGGCACATGATAAAAAGATGGCCAAAGAATACAATGATGTAATTCGAAACCTCGATTTTCGCTTTGATTTGACATCTACCTCTGAGGAACTGAATAACTATAAATATTTGCCAAAGGCTGATCTTATTTTAGATCATTTATCTTTCAATACGGATAAATATCCTCATAAAATCAGCAATATAAGTGGCAGAATGTCCTTTGACGATAAATTGTTAAGCCTTAAAAGCCTAAAGGCTTCTGTTGGGAGGAACGACCTGTACATTACGGCAGACATTTTTAACCCCGAAGTATTATTTGATACCCTGTCTAAGGAAGAGGTGCGTTATAAGACACAGATTAACTCCAAGTATCTTAATATAAAGGAGCTGATGGTTTATGATGGTAAGTGCATGTTGAATGGGGAGATTGAAGAGGAGGTTATTCAGAATTTTGTTTTTAAAGGATCCGGAAGTTTTGTGAGCAATTCATTTTGCCCCAACGGTTTTAAAAGTCACACCGACATTGAGTATTTTACTTTGAAGCTAAATGATTTCCCACAATTAAAAGATGTAAATGGTGCTATTGATACCGATGTAAACGGAACAGTAAGTATCCAAAATTTTACGGCAAGCATGGGGCGTAGTGATTTTACCACTACACTTCACCTGGAGCATTACCTGGATAGCAATAAAACTGAAAAACACATACGGGGTAAATTTCTGTCCAAAAGGTTAGATCTTGATGAATTGCTAGGGTATCAACCTCAAAGGGACGACAAGGTAGATCATGATAGTGTCTTTAATATATTTGCCCTTCCATTTCCGGACATGGAGTTGGTTACAGACATCGGCGAACTGAAGCACCATAAGTACCTTATACATAATTTCAAGGGGCAATTCAGAAGTACCCCAGACCATTATGTATATCTGGATAAGGTATCGCTAGATGCGGCAGATGGCAATGTTTTTATAAATGGGTACTTTAACGGATCCAATAAGGATAACATCTACTTCACCAGCGATATCAAGCTGAAAAATGTGGATATCGATAAAGTCTTCTATAAGTTTGACAATTTTGGTCAGGATTATATGCTAAATGAAAATCTTCATGGAATACTGGATGCAGATATTAAGTCCAATGTGCATATGCACACAGACCTGGTGGTAGATCTTGCAAAAACTACCGCTACGGCAGATGTAAAAATCAGAGAGGGGAGACTGGTAAATTTTGCCCCTATGCACGCAATGGCAGATTATTTTGGTGACAAGAACCTTGATAATATTCGTTTTGGGGAAATGGCCAATGTTTTTGAGATTAAAAATGGCTATCTATCCTTCCCTTCTATGAAAATTGCGTCTACGCTTGGGTACTTTTACATTGCCGGAAATCAGGACTTTGACATGAATATGGATTATGAAGTTAAAGTGCCTTTGCAGTTGGTTCGTCAGGCAGGGTGGAGCGCTGCCAAGTCAAAGTTCAAAAAGAAAAAAATTGAAGAGAAGGAACTGGAAGAACAAGAAGAAGATATAGTGGACCAGCAAACAGGGATTCTGAAAAAGTACATAACAGTGACTATTAAAGGAAATTCTGAAGATTTTGATATTAAGCTGGGCAAGAAGAAAAACAGCTAGTTAAATTATTAAAATCAGGATTGATTTGCGGCTCTTTTAAATGGCAAAGGTTCATTTAAAGGAGTCGCATACTTTTTTAATGCAGGTTTGTTTAAACAATTTCTTTCTTTTTTTGTTTATATACTAAGAAGCTTTTTATCCACTTGCTGGAATGTATTTATTTCTGTTCAGCATTCTACTTGAACAGATTCTCTGTCGACTATCAACCAATACAATTTAATAGCAGCAATTAAGGATACAGAGTAGTTTCTAGTAATTACTTTATTTTTCACTATAAACAGAAAGGAAATAGTATGAACAACGATAAGAATATGCCCAAGGTGAATTTAACCGGTAAAACACCGGATGAAAATGTTAATCCAGCACAATTCCTGACAGCCTCGTCTATTATTGGCGACCGGGTCGAAAATTCAAAGGGAGAGACTTTAGGTGATATTAAAGATGTCATGCTGGACATACAAAATGGAAAGATTGAATATGTAGTTATGGAGTTTGGTGGCTTTCTGGGTTTAGGTGAAAAACTATTTGCCATTCCATTCGGTGCCTTGGAGTTGAATCCTAAGAAGCAAGCGTTTATAGTAGACTGGAAAAAAGAAACGGTGGAAAATGCACCAGGGTTTGATAAAGACCATTGGCCTAAGACTAAAAAACATTATGATGATGTAAATACATATTGGGGAGACTTTATGGGGCCTCATGTAGGACGTGTATAATATAAAGGAGCGGCCCTTTTATTCCGCTCTTTAATATCTTACTTATAGAATTAGGCATTAATAATGCTCAAGCAAAAATTTAGAGCTTAAAAGTGCCTGATTCTATTTTTTTATATAGCTTTCTTGCGATCTATGACTATAGTCTAGTTTAATCAATTGACAACAAACCGGCCAACCTGTATAACTCCATTTCCGCCAGTTTTGCCTGGTATCGCATTTCTGTTCTTCTGATTTCTGTCCGGATAAGGTTTATCTGAGCTTCCCTGAATTGGGTGCTTGTAATTTGCCCAAGGCGCAGCTCTTCTTCGGAACGCTCAAAATTTAATCTTGCCACTTCTATACTACGCTGTTCCAGATCCAATAATTGAAGGTAGTTGCGGTAGTTTTCATAGGCATTTGCGACCTCAGCTTCTGTCCGAATTTTGGTTAGCTCACGATTTTTGCGGGCATTGTCCAGGGAAATATTCGCATTTCTTTCCCTTACTACACGTTGCCTTCCATCAAACAGGTTGAAATTTACATTTAGGCCTCCATTGAACCCAATCGTTTGCTGGTATACCATAAAACCGGCATCACTTTCCATGCGGTTCAGGCCATACCCTGCATTGGCTTCAATTCTGGGAAAAGCCGCAGCTCGTGCAAGCCGCACATCTGCCTGGGAGAGGCTCATGTTGTAATCTGCCATTCGTACCCGTGCGTTTCTGGCCAAGGCCTGTTCCATAATTTCTTCTTCGCGAAGGTCTTTTATTATGGCAATCCCCGGCCGGACAGTAACAGGTGTTCGGGGTTCTCTGCCTAATTGTATGTTGAGGTCTCGCAGGGAGTTTCTCAGGTTCATCTGAGAGATTGACACATTAATGCTGTCCGTGATATAATCTACCTCGGCATTCAATACTTCCAGGCGGTTTGCCGCGCCAAATTCATAAGCTATCTGAATTCTTTCCAATCGGTCGCGGGAGATTTCAAATGCCATCTGATCGGTTTCATATACTTCCTGCAATCGTCCGGATTCCAGGAAAGCCCCGGTCATTTGAAAAATTGTATTCTCAATATCCATCCTTGCCTGAACCCCTCCCAAATCGCCCTGCAGCCGTAGCCTTTGGAAATTGTAAATGTTGCCAAATCCATCAAACAATAGATAACTCAGGCCTGCTTCGGCATTATAATTATGGGTGCGTACATTGCTTTGTTCTATAGGAGGAATCTGGTCATCCACAAAACGCATCTCCAGGTTATCAAGCGATGTATTGTATCCACCAGCGACATAAGCCCTGGGTAATAGGCCTGCATTTCCTGCACGTGCATTGTTGCGCGCAATCTCTGCCTCATTTTGTGCGATCAGTATATTGTGATTATTATGGAGGGCAATACCTATCGCCTCTTCAAGCGATAAGGTATCTGCCGTTTGCCCATAGGCAACGAAGCTGATAAAAACCGAAAAGATAGCTGCATATTTATTTTTCATCATCAAATTGATTTTTCAATTCTTTTACCGCCGGCTCCACGTCTTCTTCGCTCGCTTTTTTGCCTGTAAAAATATAGCCTAACCAGATTCTTAATCGGTTGATCATTAAAATCAGGACAGGTAAAAGGGTTAGGGTTAAGAAGGAGCCAATCAACAAGCCATATGCAACCGTAACGGCCATAGGAATCAGAAACTGAGCCTGTAGGCTTGGGTTTAAGAGCAGTGGCGTTAAACCTCCGATGGTGGTAATGGTAGTAAGGAAGATCGGTCGGAAACGATCTGCTCCTGTTTCAAACATGGCATCAAGAATTCGTTTCCCTTTTTTTAGTTTTGCATTGTAGGTGTTTACAAATACCAGCCCATCGTTGACCATTATTCCTATGAGTGCAATTAGTCCAAGCCCGGAGAAAATACTGAAAGGAATTCCCTGAAGTACATGACCCCATGCTGCTCCAATGAAGGCAAAGGGGGTAATTACTACCAGTGCAAAAGCCTGTCCGAAGGAGCGAAAGGTGATGATTAAAAGGGCAATCATCAGAATGATTACTGCAGGCAGTAATATAAAAATGGAGTCAAGGGTTTTTCCAAATTCCCTGGACTGTCCTTCAAGGCTATATTCTACCCCAGGATGCCGGGATTTAATTTCGGGGAGGATTACGCTTTGAACATGTTCATTTATGTCCGGAACAGAAACATCCCTGCTGGTGACATCTGCTTCAACCGTTATAGAGCGTCTGCCATTAATATGGTTTATAGCAGTTATGCCTTCTCTGCGCTCAAGGGTGGCAAGTTCCCTTAAAGGATATTCGCCCTCTGCCGTTCGGATACGCATCCTTTCCAGCTCACCAACGGAGGTACGGCCTTCCTCGCCATAGCGAACCCAGATAATCACCTCATCAAGCCCTCTTTGTAAACGTTGAATCTCTCTTCCGAAAAAACCACTTCGGACCTGAGAAGTTACCTCCTGTAGGGTAAGTCCTAAGAGGTGGGCTTCCTCCCGTAAATGCAGATGTATTTCAGGTTGTCCTCGTATCTCGTCATCTACCACATCGGTTAATTCCGGCAGGTTTTGAAGAGCCCTGCGCAGCTCATCACGCGCCATTCGCAAGTCTTCAATGTTTCGTGAAGCAAGTGAAATTGCCACAGGTTTGCCAAAGGGAATTCCTGTATCGTACGATAATTGCTCCACCCCTGAAATTACTCCGGCTTTTTCACGAATATCAGCCGCTATTCCTGTTGCACTCATACCACGGATCTCCGGGTCCAGCAGGGTAATGGTCAACATTCCTTCCGACCTTGTAGGGCCTACTTCCCTTTCAATGGAGGTAATAATATTTTGTCCATCGGCTCTTTGATCGGAGTGCTGCCTGTTTATTTCATTGGCTGCCTGTTCTATATACCTTAATACAGAATCAGTAACTTGCTCGTTAGTTCCTGCAGGCATTTCAAGGTTTACATAAACCCGGTCTAATTCTATATCAGGGAAAAAAGATACCCTAACCAGCCCTGCGGAGAAAGCCGCAATGGTGATTATAAAGGCTGAAAGGACGATCAAAAGTCCAAATAACTTATTATCAACAAAAAAATGTAAGACCGGCATATAGCCCTTGTTCCTGATTTTATGCATTATCTTGTCGGTAAATTGTAAAAACCGGTTTTGTTTTCTATTGCCTTTTAAAGCTTTGGAATGAGCCAGTCGTGAGGGAAGGAGCAGAAAAACTTCAAGGAGTGACACGAACAAAGAGGCAATGACCACAAAAGCAAGGTCGGATAGATACTCTCCGGTTAAGCCTTCGATAAAGAAGAAGAACCCGAATGCTACTGCCGTGGTTGCTACCCCTGCGACGATAGAAGGCATAACTTCCATAGCCCCGTTCAGTGCTGCCGGATAAGCAGCTTCTCCATCTTCAAAATGCTGGTAAATGTTTTCACCCACCACCACGCCATCGTCTACCAGGATGCCCACAACCATGATCATCCCGAAAAGCGACAAAAGGTTTATGGATAATCCGTAGGCTGCAGCCAAGGCAAACATCCCCAGAAAAGAGATGGGAATGCTTAATGCAACCCAAAACGCCACGCGTAAGTTGAGGAAAAACCCAAGAAATACCAAGACCAGAATGGCACCCAAAAGGCCATCCTTCTGTAACATTTGTAGTCTGTCCAAAAGGTTTTTAGAACCATCATCTACAAGTGTTGCTTTAATTGTTTCGTTTTCCCCGTTAAAGGTTTTGATGTAGTTTTTTGTAAATTCGGCAGCATCAAGTATGTTCTCCTTATGCGTGGTTTCCACTTCCACCAATACCGAACGTGTGCCATTAAGGTAAGCGCTTTCAGGATCGTCTGCCCATCGATCTTTTACACTGGCTACATCCCGTAGCCGGACCATGCCTTCCGGTGTGCCCCGGATAATTATGGATTCAAGTTCTGCCGCATGATAACGCTTGTTATTTGCCCTTAAGAGAATCTCTGTTTGCTCAGTTTTTATCGTTCCTCCTGTAAGTTCTACATTGGACGATGACACAGCCACTGCCACTTCTTCAAATGTCATTCCATAGGCTTGCAGGCTTTCTTCCCTTACGCTAATTTCAATTTCTTCGTCGGGAAAACCCCTGATGGTGACTTTGGAAATTCCCTCAAAGTTTAAAAAATCATCTTCTATGGATCGTGCCGTTTCTTTAAGAGCCTTAAGGCTTACATTTCCGCTCAGGGCAAACCGGGCGGTGAAGTTCAGTATTTCCAGCTTATATACTACTAATCGTTCAAGGTTGGGTGGAAAGGTGGCTATACGGTCAATTTCATTACGGATTTCCTGCAAGAGTACATTGGCATCCGCATTCAATTCGAGCTCCACTGTAATTACTGCAGAGTTTTCCATAGATACAGAAGTGGTTCGGTCAATTCCCGTGATACCTCTGAGATTGTCTTCAATCTTCACCACCACCCCCTCTTCCATTTCTTCTGGAGAGGCTCCCAGGTAGGCAG